>NZ_JYMU01000048.1:0-97968 GCF_000938235.1 Bradyrhizobium sp. LTSPM299 | reverse complement strand
GGCCGGCCCATCGCTTCACACAGCCCTTCCGCATCCCGCCCGTCGTTCTTGTTCCGCATCACGTAGGGCTTCACCAGCTGTGGGGCCATCAGCTTCACCTCATGGCCGAGCTTGCGGAGCTCCCGCGCCCAATATTGCGAAGCCCCGCAAGCCTCCATCCCGATCACGGTCGCCGGCAGTTTGCCGAAGAACTCCAACACCCGGTTGCGCGAAAGCTTCTTGCGCAGCACCGGCCGCTCCGACGCATCAACCCCATGCAGCACAAAAATATGCTTCGACGTATCCATTCCAATTCGGATAATCTCTCCCACGGACGGCTCCTTTGTCTGAGATTTGCAACAACCTCATTCTGGCACACTGATGCCGTAGGGGGCCGTCCACACCATCAACCACAGGGAGAAGTTATTGGAGCACGCTGGGGCCACAGCATCGCGGACAACAAACGGCTGTGGTTATGGGTCCCGGGTCGCGCTTCGCTTGCCCGGGACGACGGCGGGTGGATTGCGCCTAGAACAACGACCCCTGCCCGTCGTCCTCGTCGGCTACCGCCTTGCGCGGCGCCTTCTTCGGCGGTGGCGCCTCTTCGGCGGCGATCTCCTCCGCGGTCATCGGCAGCAGCAATTGCGGATCGTCATTGGCGAATTGGTTCACCCGAATCGTCACCTGATGCCAGGCGAACTCGCCGACCTCGGGGCCTTTCAGCATCGGCATGACGTCGTCGACGTCGTTGGCACGGCAGTCGAGCCAGCGCTCGAAGGCATCGGGCGCGATCGTGACGGGGACGCGGTGATGCAGCCGCGCAAGATCGGGGCTTGCCGGCGCGGTGACGATCGCCACCGTGTCCTGCTCCTCGCCGTTCGGTCCCATCCAGGTCTCGGTGAGCGCGGCAAAGGCTGTCGGGTGGCCGTCGCGGCGATGGATGAAAAACGGGCGCTTGCGGCCGCCGGCATCCTGCCATTCGTAATAGCCGTCGGCCGGGATCAGCGCGCGGCGCCGCTTGATCGCGTTCTTGAATGCGGGCTTCTCCCGCACCGTCTCGGAGCGGGCGTTGATCAGCAGCGAGAAGCCCCGGGGGTCCTTGACCCAGGACGGGATCAGGCCCCAGCGCATCAATTGAAAATGCCGGCCGCCATTTTCCAGGATCACCACCGGGATCGGCTGGGTCGGCGCAACATTATGTCGCGGCGGGAAATTGGGCTGCTCGATGTAGCCGAACATCTGCCGCAACGCCGCCGGCGGCGAGGTGATCACAAAGCGTCCGCACATATCCCGTCCAGAGTGATATCCGTTTATTCCGCTTTAACCCGGACCGTTAAAAACTGCGACAGATGACCTCAACGGCCGCCATAGCGGGCTCGTCCCCGCGACCGACGTACCCCGACGAGGCGCGGGCCGCACAGTTGCGTGCCGGCAACATCAATCCCCGCACCGGGCTCGCCACCGACTACCTCAATCACTTCAACGAAGCCATCATGCTGCTGGAGATGGTTCCGAACATGCCGGAATGCGCCAGCGATTTCCTGGAATGGAGCCCGCTGTCCTATGCGGAGCATTTCACCGCCTCCAATTTCCGGGCGCGCGATCTGGCGATCGAGGCCTATGAGATGGCGGATGCAAAAATCCGCACCGAGTTCGACCATCTCACCGACAACATGACCCGGATCCTGACCGAGGTCGGATCGGCGATGCGCCATGTGCAGCAGGACAGGAGCCGGGTGGCGCTCGCCGAACAGGCCATCGACTGGGTCAAGCCGCTGGTGATGCTGACCGCCGGCGTGATCAACGGCGCCGCCGAGGCTGATGTCGACAGCATCATGGCAGGCGCGTGACGATCTCTCCTGACCCGTCGACCCGGCCGCAGCTGGCCGTCTCCGGCGTGATCTTCCGCGACGGCAAGGTATTGCTGGTGCGCCGTGCCCGCTCGCCCGGCAAGGGCTTCTATTCGCTGCCCGGCGGCCGGGTCGAATTCGGCGAATCCCTGCACACCGCCCTGCATCGCGAGGTCGATGAGGAGACGGGCCTCCGGATCGATATTCTGGGGCTGGCCGGCTGGCGCGAGGTGCTGCCGACGGGCCCAGGGGCCGGACACTATCTGATCATGTCGTTCGCGGCGCGCTGGGCGTCCCGGGAAGTCGTGCTGAACGACGAGCATGACGATTTCAAATGGCTGGCGCCGGAGGCGATCGGCGACCTCAAGGTCACCGGCGGGCTCCATGAGGTACTCGCGGCCGCCCGGCAGCTGATCTGAGGCCGGTTGCCGGCCAGCCGCCTTGCCTCGGGCGCATTGAGGAGGCATACCACGGCCGTTCCGGAACCCCTGATGTCCAAAGCATTTCTCGCCGTTTTAATCGTGATGTCGGCATGCCTTCTGCCCCCCGCGCGGGCGCAGGACGCGGCTGCGCCGTTCGATGGCGACCTGGCAAGGCTGGCCGAGATCCTCGGCACCCTGCACTATCTGCGCGGCATCTGCGGCTCCAACGAAGGCGCCAAATGGCGCAACGAGATGCAGGCGCTGATCGACGCCGAAACCCCCTCCGGTGACCGCCGCGCCCGCATGATCGCCGGCTTCAACCGCGGCTACAACGGCTTCCAGCAGACCTACCGCACCTGCACGCCGGCTGCCGTGGTCGCGATCCGCCGCTACATCGAGGAAGGCTCGAAGATCTCGCGCGACCTGACGGCCCGCTATGCCAACTGAGCCTGCGATCTTCTTCGACCTCGACGGCACGCTGACCGACCCCAAACCGGGGATCACCGGCTCGATCCAGTATGCGCTGCGGAAGCTCGACCGCCCGGTGCCCTCACAGGACGAACTGACCTGGTGCATCGGGCCGCCGCTGCGGGCGAGCTTTGTCATGCTGCTCGGCGGCGACGAGCTCGCCGACCGCGCGATCGAGTTCTACCGCGAGCGGTTCGGCGATGTCGGGCTGTTCGAGAACGCCGTCTATCCCGATATCGAGCAGGTGCTGGCGCAGCTGCGGCGGGCACCGCGCCGGATGTTCGTGGCAACCTCCAAGCCGCACGTGTTCGCGAGACGGATCATCGCGCATTTCGGGCTATCCGGCTATTTCGACCATGTGTTCGGGTCCGAGCTCGACGGCACCCGTGTCAACAAGGCTGACTTGCTCGCCTATGCGCTCGAGCAGACCGGCGTCGATCCCGCGCAGGCATTGATGATCGGCGACCGCAGCCACGACGTGATTGGCGCGAAAAAGAACGGCATCCGCGCGGTCGGCGTCACCTACGGCTATGGCACTGCTGCGGAGCTGATCGAGGCCGGCGCGAGCCACCTCTGCGCCTCGCCGCGCGCGGTGCTCGACCATATCCACAGCTCGTTCGGCTGACGCCCGCTCGACGTCCGAATTTCCCCTTTAAATGCCCAAACGCGCGTTAACCTTTCTTAAAGATATGCCTAGCCGGTCCCCATCTGCGTGATACATCTCGCGCATCTTGCCGCGGTTCGCTCCCGGACCGCGCATACATTTTGATGGGTTTCATGCGCCACCCAGCGTCCTTTTCCCTCCCCCACGATCCGCGCCCCGATCACGAGCAGAAGCAGGCCGCGCTGACCTATCTCAACGAGGCCTGGGCGGAAGCGCGTCATGACGGCGTCGATGGCGATTGCCTGGCGCAGGCGAGCCTGTTTGCGGCGCTGGCTGAGCTCGTCACCACCTATGGCGAGGACGCGGTAGCAAAATTCGCCGAGGGACTCGGCGCGCGCGTTCGCAACGGCGAATTCTCGCTGGTGCTGGCCAGGCAGTAATCAAAGCGTTTTCGAGCGAAGTGGGCACCTGTTCGCGTGAAGAAAACGCGTCAAAACTAGAGTCTACGGCTTCAAGGTCTCGAGGAACCGCACCGGCTCGCCGGTCGATGGTGCCGTCACCTCACCTTGCCACATCACCCGCTTGCCGCGCACGAAGGTGCCGACCGGCCAGCCCTGCACGCGCACGCCGTCATAGGGCGTCCAGCCCGCACGCGACGCGATCCATTTGTTGGTGATAGTCTCGCTGCGCTTGAGATCGACGATGGTGAAGTCGGCGTCATAGCCGGCTGCGATGCGGCCCTTGCACGCGATGTTGAACAGACGGGCGGGGCCTGCGCTGGACAGGTCGACAAAGCGTTGCAGCGACAACCGGCCGGCATTGACGTGATCGAGCATCAGCGGCACCAGCGTCTGCACGCCGGTCATGCCCGAGGGCGACGCCGGATAGGTCTTGGCCTTCTCCTCGAGCGTATGCGGCGCGTGGTCGGAGCCGAGCACGTCGATAATGCCCTGCTCGATGCCGTACCAGATGCCGGCGCGGTGATCGGCCGAGCGCACCGGCGGATTCATCTGCGCGTGCGTCCCCAGCCGCTCGTAACATTCGGGCGCGGCCATCGTGAGGTGATGCGGCGTCGCCTCACAGGACGCGACGTCCTTGTGGTCGCGCAGATAGTGAATCTCTTCCTTGGTCGAGATATGCAGCACGTGGATCCGCTTGCCGGTTTCCCGCGCAAGATTGACCAGGCGTTCGGTCGCCATCAGCGCCGCGGCCTCGTCGCGCCACGCCGGGTGCGAACGCGGATCGCCCTCGACCCGCAGCGGCTTGCGCTCGTTGAGGCGGTATTCGTCCTCGGCGTGAAACGACGCACGGCGCCGGATCACCTGGAAGATCCGCCGCAGGCTCTCGTCATCCTCGACCAGCAGCGCGCCGGTGGAGGAGCCGATGAACACCTTGACGCCGGCGCAGCCCGGCGCCCGCTCGAACTCCGGAAGGTCTTGCACGTTCTCGCGGGTGCCGCCGATGAAGAAGGCAAAATCGCAATGCATGCGGTGATGGCCGCGCTTGATCTTGTCGGTAAAGGTCGCCTCCGTCACCGTCAGCGGATCGGTGTTCGGCATCTCGAACACAGCTGTGACGCCGCCCATCACGGCGCTGCGCGATCCCGTCTCCAGATCCTCCTTGTGAGTCTGGCCGGGCTCCCGGAAGTGCACCTGGGTGTCGATCACACCGGGCAGGATATGTAGCCCCTTGCAGTCAATCACCTCGCCGGCCGAGGCCTGGCCGAGGGAGCCGATCGCGGCGATACGGCCATTGGCGATACCGACATCGCGCACGCCCTCGCCGTCCTGATTGACCACGGTGCCGGATTTTAGAATGGTGTCAAAATGCTGATTCATCGGTCCTCGACGCCCGCTTTTCCGCTGTCGCGCGGGCCTTGTTCAGTGCACCCTAGCGCCTTAGCTAGGCAGGGGATATCCGCGCCGAGCGTTTCCCAAAGGAACTTGGAAAAGAGCCAATTTTGCGAATGAAAGCAGCGTTTCTTCCAGATCGGGGCGTGGTCAAGGTCTCTGGCGAGGACGCCCGTAACTTCCTCAACGGCCTCTTCACGACTGATATCGAGCAGCTGCGCCCCGGGCTTGGGCGGTTCGGCGCGCTGCTGACGCCACAGGGCAAGATCATCACCGATTTCCTGATCACCGCGGCGCCATCAGGACATGGCGGCGGCTTCCTGATCGATGCGCCGCGCGCGCTGGCCAAGGGACTTTCCGACAAGCTCGGCTTCTACAAGCTGCGCGCCAAGGTCGTGGTCGAGAACCTCTCCGACAGCCTCGGCGTCCTCGCGGCCTGGGATGGCGAGCCGGCCATGCAACCCGATCTGTCCTTCGCTGATCCGCGCAACGCTGCGCTCGGCTGGCGCATCCTGATCCCGGAAGATCTGAAGCAGAAGCTCGCCGACCTGATCGGCGCCGACCTCGTCGACAGCGACGCCTACGAGGCGCATCGCATTGCGTCCGGCGTGCCGCGCGGCGGCCTCGACTTCACGTATGGCGACGCCTTCCCGCACGAGACCAACATGGACCGCCTCAACGGCGTCGACTTCGACAAGGGCTGCTATGTCGGCCAGGAAGTGGTGTCGCGCATGCAGCACCGCGGTACCGCGCGCACCCGCACGGTGAAGATCATCCTCGACGGCCCCTCGCCCGAAGTTGGTGCGACCATCCTTGCCGGCGACAAGTCGGTTGGCACCATCGGCTCGACCGCAGGACAGAACGGTCTCGCACTGGTCCGCACCGACCGCGTCGCCGACGCGCTTGACGCAGGGCTGTCGCTGACCGCCGGCGGCCTCGGGCTTCGTCTCGCCGAGCCGGAGGTTGTCCGTCCCGCACCAAATAAGACCGTCGCATGAGCCGTTCTGCGCGAGAACATCCCGACGGCAAGACCCGCTGCCCGTGGCCGGGCGAAGATCCGTTCTACGTCGCCTATCACGACACCGAATGGGGCGTGCCGGAATATGACGACCGCGCGCTTTACGAGAAGCTGATCCTCGATGGCTTCCAGGCCGGACTCTCCTGGATCACCATCCTGCGCAAGCGGGAGAATTTCCGCAAAGCCTTCGACGATTTCCAACCCGAGAAGATTGCGCGCTACAACGCCAAGAAGGCCGACGCGCTGATGAACGATGCCGGCATCGTCCGCAATCGCGCCAAGATCGAAGGTACCATCGCAGGCGCGAAGTCCTATCTGGAGATCATGGAGAAAGGCCCCGGCTTCTCAAAATTCCTGTGGGACTTCGTCGACGGCAAGCCGAAGGTCAACCTGTTCAAGACCACCGCGAGCGTGCCGGCCTCGACGCCGGTCTCGATCAAGATATCCAAGGAGCTCGGCGCGCGCGGTTTCAAATTCGTCGGCCCGACCATCGTCTATGCCTTCATGCAGGCGACCGGCATGGTCAACGACCACCTCGTCACCTGCTTCTGTCACGCGGCATGCAGCGGCAAAGTCCGCGCGCCGCGGCTCAAGACGAAATGACTGCGCGTAAATCGACCGAATCCACCCGCGCCTGGCAGCGGATGTTGTCCGGGCGCCGGCTAGACCTGCTCGACCCGTCGCCGCTCGATATCGAGATCGTCGACATCGCGCATGGGCTGGCGCGGGTCGCGCGCTGGAACGGACAGACCAGCGGCGCGCATATCTTCTCGGTGGCGCAGCACACGCTCTTGGTCGAGGCGGTGATGCGCCAGCAGACGCCGCGTGTCGACGTCCGCGTCCGCCTTGCCGCACTGCTGCATGACGCGCCGGAATATGTCATCGGCGACATGATCTCGCCGTTCAAAGCGGTGCTCGGTGGCGATTACAAGGTGGTGGAGAAGCGGCTGCTGTCGGCGATCCATATCCGCTTCGGCCTGCCGCCCGTGCTGGCGGACGAGATCACCCAGCAGATCAAGGCCGCCGATCGCGGCGCCGCCTATCTCGAAGCGACGCACCTTGCGGGCTTTTCGGGTACCGAAGCCAAGCGGCTGTTCGGCCGCGATCCCGGATTGCCCGAATCGACCGTGCGCGACTATCTGATGCCGTGGACGGCGGCCAGGGCCGAAAAGCAGCTCCTTGAGCGGTTCACGGCAGTGCATTTGCCGTAGGATGGGCAAAGCGAAAGCGTGCCCATCACAACGAACACGACGCGGATGGTGGGCACGGCGCAAGCGCGCCTTTGCCCACCCAACCATACCCGTTATAATCCGGTCACTCGACCCCAGGGACCATCATGCTCCACGTCTGTTCGCTTGCCGCGCTTCCCGATACCGTCAGAGCCACCGGCGCCAGCCACATTCTCACCGTGATGGCGAACGTCGCGCAGGTCCAACGACCGCAATCCGTGCTCGAAGCCAATCATCTGCGCGTGCAGATGGATGACATCACGGAGGCGATGGACGGCTTTGTGGCACCGACCGAAGCGCATGTCGAAAAGGTGCTGACGTTTGTGCGAGGCTGGGACCGCCGCGCGCCGATGGTGATCCATTGCTATGCCGGCATCAGCCGTTCGACCGCGAGCGCCTTCACGGCGGTCTGTGCGCTTAATCCGCATCGCGATGAAATGGCGATCGCCCGGCTGATCCGCGAGGCGTCACCGATCGCGGCACCCAACCGGTTGATCGTCAGCCTCGCCGACAAGGCGCTGGGACGCGACGGCCGGATGCTGCGCGCGCTCGATGCGATGGGGCCAGGAAGCATGACCGTCGAGGGGCGCCCGTTCCGCCTCGATCTGGAATAGCACGAACGTGCCACCTCCAACCGCTTGAACTTCCCGCCTCCAAGAGTGCACAAAGAAGGGTGCACATCATAGATTGCGACGGGCGGCCGACTGGCCGAAGGTCCGGCGCGCTTTGCCGGAGTCCCAATGCTCGATTTCCTCACGCTGGCCGTCGCCATCATCGCGATCATTGTCGCGCGCAAGGCGCAGACCCAGATTTCGGCGCTGCAGAGCCGGTTGGACGCGATTGAGGCCACCGCTGGCGCCGCACGGGCCGTCACACCGCCCTCGCCGACGCCGCTGCAGGAGTTCGGACAGACGCTGCCGGCCACGCCTCCAGCCATGCAGGCACCACCACCGCTCCCCGAGACGATCTCCGCTCCGCCGGAGATGCCTGCACAGGTGGCTGCGAGCGCTCCGAGCGCGACGCCCCCACCCCCGCCGAAGCCGGCGCCGGGCTTTGAGGAGACCATCGGCACGCGCTGGGTGGTATGGATCGGCGGCCTGACGCTCGCGCTCGGCGGCTTCTTCATGGTGCGCTACTCGATCGAGGCCGGCCTGCTCGGCCCCGGCGTGCGCACGATGCTCAGTGGCCTGTTCGCGCTGGCGCTGCTTGCCGCCGGCGAATGGACGCGGCGCAAGGAGAGCATCTCGACCATCACGGCACTCCCGATCGCCAACATTCCGGCGATCCTCACCGCTGCCGGCACCGCAGTGGCATTCGCCACCGTCTACGCCGCCTATGCGCTGTACGATTTCCTCGCGCCGGCAACCGCCTTCATCCTGCTCGGCCTGGTCGCGCTCGGCACGCTTGCGGCCGCGCTGCTGCACGGACCGGCGCTGGCCGGACTTGGCATCGTCGGCGCCTTCGTCACGCCGATCCTGGTGTCTTCAGACAAGCCCGACTTCTGGTCGCTCTATATCTATCTCGCGATCGTCACCGCGGCGTCGTTCGGGCTCGCGCGCATCCGGCTGTGGCGCTGGCTTGCGGTCACGACGATCGCATTCGCGCTGCTGTGGACCTTCCCCTGCCTGCAATGCGTGCCGGAGATGGTCGCGCCGCACGCCTTCCATGTGATCGCGGGCTTCGTGCTTGCGGCGCTGCTGGTGGTCTGCGGCTTCATGTTCGGCCCGGCGGCCGATGGCGAAGAGATCGAGCCGATCTCGTCCGGCTCGCTCGCGGCCTATCTGTTCGGCGCTGTCATGATCGTGCTGAACAGCGCCCACGCCGACACTGCAATGATCACCTTCGCGCTGCTGGTAGCCGCCGCGCTCGTTGTCGCGTGGCGTGCGCCTGCCGCCGCAGGTGCGGTCGGCGCCGCCTCGGTCTTCGTCTTCATCGTGTTCGGCGAGTGGGCGGTCCGACGCAATGTCGACATGCTGGTGCTGCCGGGCAGCGCGATCCCGGGCATCGGTCCGTCCGCGACCGATGGTTCAGTCTCGCTGCATCTCGCGACCGCGGCCATCTTCGCGGCGGCGTTCGGTATCGGCGGCTTCCTCGCGCAGCTGCGCTTCGCCACCACGAAGATCACGGTGACCTGGGCCGCGGCAGCGGTCTTCACGCCGGTCGCGCTGCTGGTCGCTCTTTATGCGCGCATTGCGCATCTGGATCGTTCGATCCCGTTCGCGGTCCTCGCCGTGCTGCTCGCTGCGGCCTATGCGGCCGCGACTGAAGCGCTGAGCCGACGCGGTGAGCGGCCGGAGCTGTCTCCCTCGATCGCGCTGTTCGCCACCGGCACGCTCGCCTCGCTTGCCCTCGCGTTCACCTTCGCGCTCGACAAGGGCTGGCTCACCATCGCGCTGGCGCTGGTGTCGCTGGGAACGGCGTGGCTCTCGGTGCAGCGACCGATCCCGTTCCTGCGCTGGCTCGCCGCCATCCTCGCCGGCATCGTGGTGCTGCGCATCGGTTACGAACCGCGGATCGCCGGTGACGCCGTCGGCACCACGCCGATCTTCAACTGGCTGTTGTGGGGCTATGGCGTACCCGCACTGTCATTCTGGGCGGGAAGCCAGTTCCTCCGTCGCAACGGCGACGATGTGCCGTTGCGCATGGTCGAGTCGGCGGCGATCCTGTTCACGGTGTTGCTCGCCTTCATGGAGATCCGCCACGCTGTCAACGGCGGCGACGTCTATCACGATACCGCGGGGCTGACCGAGGTCGCGTTGCAGGTCTGTGTGACGCTTGCGATGGCGATCGGGCTGGAACGGCTGCAGCTGCGCAGCGGCAGTATCGTCCACAATATCGGGGCGATCCTGCTGACCGGTTTCGCCGGACTTGGCTGCGTATTCGGGCTGCTGGGACTGGAGAACCCGATGCTGTGGCCGGAGAATGTCGGTGGCAGCTTCATCAATCTGCTGCTGCTCGGCTATGCCCTGCCCGCCGTGCTGGCGCTGCTGCTGTCCTACGCGGTGGCCGGCCATCGTCCCGCCGGCTACGCCAACACGATCGCGGCCGGCGCACTGATCCTCGCACTCGCCTATGTGAGCTTTGAGATCCGCAGGCTCTATCACGGACCGGTGCTGACATCAGGCGCGACCACCGACGCCGAGCAATACACCTACTCGATCGCCTGGCTGATGTTCGGCGTGGCGCTGCTCGGCATCGGTATCCTGGTCAACTCGCAGCGCGCGCGGCTCGCCTCCGCCGCGGTGATCGGCCTGACGATCGCCAAGGCGTTCCTGATCGATATGTCGACGCTGACCGGTGTCTACCGCGCGCTGTCGTTCATGTGTCTCGGCATCGTGCTGGTCGCGATCGGCTGGCTCTACCAGCGGATCCTGTTCCGCCGGCAGGCCGCGCCGTCGGCGCCGCCCCCGCCTGTCCCGCAAGCGGGGGGATAGCGATCAGGGTGACGAATACGGAGGCGGATCTCAGTCGATCGATTCCGCGACGAGGCGAATCCTGAACACCGGCTTCCTGCCCTCATCGAGCAGTTCCATATGCCATTCGCTGTCTTGCTTGAGATTGCGCGAGATACTGCCGAGGAAGTTGCTGCACACTTTCGTCATCTCGGCCCAGGCCACCTCGCGGCTCTCGAACTCCGTCGCCTGATCGGACGCGCCGGCGTAATCACCATGACTGATCCGAAAAAAATAATTCGCCATAAGTCTACTCAAATGCAGGGGGCCAACGCCCGCCTCGTCCGCAGACGTTGAACATTGAGTAGCTACCAACGCATGAAGGCCGCCATCCGTATGACTACGGCTTGGCGGCCAATATTGATTGCGGTGCGGAAACGAGAACCTGCGGTGTCAGTCGGTCGAGCGGCGCAATTCCGGCGCGCTCTCGGTCTTGGCCGGCTCGGACTTGGTCTCGGATTTGACCGGCTCGAGCTTGTTGCTCTCGACGCGTGGCGTTTCGACGCGTGCCGTCACTTCGGTGCGCGATGCGTCGGCCGAACGGGTCTGCTCGGGCGCACGAAGCGAGCGCGGCCGTGCCACTGCGCGCGCCATCAGCATCTGCTGGCCGCCCTGGTGATGGAATTCGCAATAGGCGAAGCCCATGCCGGAGACCGAACCGCGGAACGAAACTTCGTCGTGCTTTTCGAGATTGAAGCACGGCTCGAACGGCACGCCCTTCAGCGAGGCGCAAACGCTCTGGCCGCGGACCTGCAGCGTGTTGCCGGGCAGGCGGACGTGGCGGATCGGACCCGAGCCGGAGAACTGGATGGAGCCGGTGGCGCCCATATCCTCGTTGATGCGACCGGCACCGCGGGTGCCATCGAAACAGGTGAAGGCGAACACCTTGCCGGCGACGAATTTGCGGGCCTCGTCGGCGTTCATCATGCCAGCGAATGCCGGCACGACCATTGCTCCGGCCGTGACGGCCCCCAACACCAAACGCGCAAGCATGCAACTACTCCAACTTACGAGCGCGGGCCCCCGCTCCTTGTTTGAGCACGACTCCTGCGAGAACGCTTTCGGCGTCTGCACCGGGGAAACCAGCCCCCGGATCATGCTGCAAGTCTCTTTACCCGCTGCTTACCATACCAACCGTGGCAACATTGGAGCAGCTTGGTTGGTAAAGTCTGAACGTCCTCAGACTATTTTTACCACGATCCGGCCACGGACCTCGCCGCCGAGGATTTTCGGGCCATAGGCGACGACGTCATCGAGCGAAATTTCGTGAGTAATATCAGCGAGTTTTGCCTTGTCCAGATCGCCGGCAAGGCGCTGCCAGGCGGTTCTCCGCCGCTCGATCGGGCACATCACCGAGTCGATGCCGAGAAGGCACACTCCCCGCAAAATGAAGGGCCCGACCGACGACGGCAGGTCCATACCGGCCGCCAGACCGCAGGCCGCGATGGCGCCGCCATAGCGGGTCATGGAGAGCAAATTCGCCAGCGTGTTGGATCCGACGCTGTCGACGCCGCCGGCCCAGCGCTCCTTCGCAAGCGGCTTTGCGGGGCCTGACAGTTCGGCGCGGTCGATCACCTCTGATGCACCGAGCCCTTTCAAATAGTCGGCCTCCGACGTCCGCCCGGTCGAGGCGATGACCTGGTAGCCGAGCTTCGAGAGTATTGCGATCGCGACCGAGCCGACGCCGCCGGCGGATCCCGTCACCACAACCGGGCCGCTCTTCGGGGTCAGGCCATGTTTCTCCAGCGCCAGCACCGAGAGCATCGCGGTGTAGCCGGCAGTACCGATCGCCATCGCGTCGCGCGCCGAGATACCGTCAGGCAGCCGCACCAGCCAATCGCCTTTGACGCGGGCCTTTTCGGCATAGGCGCCAAGATGGGTTTCGCCCATGCCCCAGCCGTTGCAGACGACCTTGTCCCCTGCCTTCCAGTCGGGATGGCTGGATTGCTCGACGGTGCCGGCGAAGTCGATGCCGGCGATCATCGGGAACCGGCGGACCACCGGCGCCTTGCCGGTCAGCGCCAGCCCGTCCTTGTAGTTCAGCGTCGACCACTCGACCCGCACCGTGACGTCGCCGTCCATCAGCTCGGATTCGTCGAATTGGGTGAGCGCAACGGTGGTACCCTTGTCCGCCTTGTCGATCCTGATCGCCTTGAACGTTGCCACGATGTGCACTCCCGGAAATTCTGGTTTCGGGGGATGTTTAACCCATCAGGCAGGCTGCGCAACCGGGCGTGCGACCGGTGCTTCGACGATCGGCAGGTTGATCAGTGCCGACAGCACGCCGAACACCACCGAGAGCCACCAGATCGGCGTGTAGGAACCGAACTTCTCGAACACGATGCCTCCGAGCCAGACGCCGAGGAAGCCGCCGACCTGATGGCTGACGAAAGCGAAGCCGTACAGCGTCGCAAACCAGCGCGTGCCGAACATCAACGCCACCAGCGCCGAGGTCGGCGGTACCGTGGAGAGCCAGGTCAGGCCGGAGATCGCACCGAACGCGATCGCCGAGAAGGTCGTGATCGGGAACGAGATGAACGCGATGATCGACAGCGCGCGGGTGAAGTAGATCGCCGAGAGGATGTAGCGCTTCGGGAACACATTCTGCAGCCAGCCGACGCTGAGCGAGCCGATGATGTTGAACAGGCCGATCGCCGCGATCACCCAGCCGCCGCTCGACGCCGGAATGCCACGATCGGCGAGATAGGCCGGCAGATGCACCGTGATGAAGGCGAGCTGAAAGCCGCAGGTGAAGAAGCCGAGCACCAGCAATACGTAGGAGCGGTGGCCAAAGGCTTCCGCAAGCGCAGTCTTGAACGATTGCTGATCGGCAGACGGGACTTTGCTGGTCTCGACCGGCGGCGTCGAAAGTGCAAGCGACAGCGGCAGGATCAGAAGCATCAGCACGGCGAACACGACAAGCGCGGTCTGCCAGCCGAAATTGTCGATCATCGCGACGCCAAACGGCGCGAACAGGAATTGGCCGAACGAGCCGGCGGCGGTGCCCGCCCCGAGCGCGAGGCCGCGCCGCTCCGGCGGCAGCAGCTTGCTGAACGCCGACAGCACCAGGTTGAACGACGAGCCCGACAGGCCGAAGCCGATCAGCACGCCGGCGCCGATATTGAGCGACAGCGGCGTTGCCGAATAGCGCATCAACAGCAGGCCCGCGGCGTAGAGCAGCGCGCCGACCACCATCACGCGAAGAAGACCAAATCGGTCGGCAATCGCGCCGGCGATCGGCTGGCCGAGACCCCACAGCAGGTTCTGGAACGCCAAAGCGAGACCGAACACGTCGCGGCCCCAGGCGAATTCACGGCTCATCGGCTGTACGAAGAAACCGAGGCTGGACCGTGGGCCGAAGCTCAGCATCGCGATCGCACAACCGCAGACGATGATCACGAGCGGCGTGCGCCACGTGCCGAAGGTCGGACGAAGGTCCCCGGTGGTTCCGGCCATCTGATCATTCCCCCCGCAATGGCAAGCGCAGGGCAAACGCCTGCGCAACATTACAGGGAGTTAATGCAACTGCATGAAAATCCCAAGGGGCGCTGAGAAGAATTTTCGCCTGCAGGGCAGCTCTGCAGAACGAGGGAACCGGCAGGCGGGCGACGCGCAGCTAGCGTTTCGCGCTGACCTGCTCGGCCGAGCTTTGCGCGGCTTCGGCGAGCTGGGCCGAAATCGCGGCGGTTTCAGCCGGGTTGCCCCAGCTCGGCGCGTCGCTGCCATCACCCCAGGCGCGCGGACGATAGAAGGTATGGACGCCGAACTTGTACATCTTCTTCATTTCGCTGACCCAAGACGGCCGCACCCAATAGGCGTGATAGTGGGTCGAACGGTCGACTTCCGGCAGCCACAATTTACCGTCGAGCATCGCCTTCGCGATCTTCCTGGCGCGGTCCCACATGTCGGGCTCGCGGATGACGTCGGGCGTGTTGTCGCATGCGAAGGTAAATTGACAGGCGTAATGACGGTTCTTGTTCTGATAGACCACGCCGCACACGGTCTCCGGATATTTGCCGGAGAAGGCGCGGTTCAGCACCACTTGCGCGACTGCGATCTGGCCGCGCACCGCCTCGCCGCGAGCCTCGAAATAGACCGCTTCGGCCAGGCATTTTTCCGACTTGGCGCGCGACTTCTCGTCGAGCAGGCCGAGCCGCTCGGCCGGAGTCTTGGTGCGCTGGTTGTCGGCATTGACCTCGCCCTTTGGCGCAATGCTCTCGCCCATCTCGCCAGCCTTGACCGGGCCGTCGGCATCGACCGGCAGCGAGGCCATCACCTTCATGTCGGGATCCGGCACCGCCGCCGGCGCAACAATGGTCGGCGCCTCGCCCGGCTGCCAGCGCTCCATACTCACGGGCGAGCCGAGCGACGAACCGAAGAACAGGCTCGATGTCTGGAACGAGAACGCGTCGTGTGGCGGCGTGGCGTGGGTGATGGATGCCGGCGCTGCTGGCGCAACCTTCAGATCATCGAGCGGGTCGGCCTCGAGTGACATCGACACATCGTACTGCGGCAGCGACGCCGAATATTGCGGCAATGGCGGCGCGCGCAGCGCCTCCTGCAATTCGGGATCGAGCGGCGCGCTGTCGGCAGTCTTCATGCCCCTGACGGACGAATTGGAGGTTGCGGGATCTTCGTTCGACGGCGCGGCGTTTGCAGGCACGGCGGGCTCCGTCGCGTCGGGCTTTGCGACGACGAGACGATCGCCCTTCGACGTGCGGTCAACCTTGGGGAAATCCGAGGCCTGGTAACGCGGCGGCGGCGCCGCGATCGGATTGCGCGTCACGGCCCCCGTGATATCGATGCCCTGATTGTCGAGGCTTGCAAGACGATAGGTTGCGGTCTCCGGCAACGACGTTCCGATCGGATGGCCGAAGCTATAGGTCGCGACCTGGATGGAACCGACCGCGGACGCGAACACACGCTTCTGCCAGCGCTCCGCGACGCCCGGCTGGCGGGCCAGCAGTGAGGCGATATCCTGATATCCGATTTCGGTCGGCATCAACGCGAAGATGCTGAGACCTAAACCGAAGAGCGCAAGCCGTGCGCTCTTCGGCTGGTTACGCAACACAAACATCGTACGCTCACGCAACGCTTACTGAATGCAGTCGAATGCGGTCCATCCGCGCAATTCGACCTTTTTTGTTGCTAACGCGTTTAGGTTGCCGCGGGGTTAATCGGCGTTGCACGCCCGCCACAGGCAAGCGATCGCGGTCTTTCTGCGCGTTGCATCAAATGTGTTGGTAAATGCGCGGACGACGGGAGTGGTAAATATCCGGTCAACGAAGGTGATGAAGAAAGTGTTGCGCGATCGCGCGGCGCAACCGATATGCGTGGCGGAAGCAAAAATGGCCGGGACATTGTCCCGGCCATTTTCGTTAAAGATTGCGCGTCACTTACGCCTGGCTTGCGACCGCCTTGCCGAGCGCAGCTTGCGCCGCCGCGAGGCGTGCGATCGGCACGCGATACGGTGAGCAGGAGACGTAGTCGAGCCCGACCTCGTGGCAGAACGCCACCGACGCCGGATCGCCGCCGTGCTCGCCGCAGATGCCGACCTTGAGGTTCGGCCGCGTCTTGCGTCCGCGCGTGACGCCGATCTTCACGAGCTCGCCGACGCCGTCGCGGTCGACCGAGATGAACGGATCGATCGCGAGGATGCCCTTGGCCACATAAGTACCGAGGAAGCTCGCCGCGTCGTCACGGCTGATACCGTAAGTGGTTTGCGTCAAATCGTTCGTGCCGAACGAGAAGAACTCCGCGGTCTCCGCAATCTCGCCGGCCAACAGGCAGGCGCGCGGCAGCTCGATCATGGTGCCGACCTGATAGCTCAGCTTGGCGCCGGTCTCCTTCATCACCGCCTTGGCGGTCGCATCGATCCGGGCCTTGACCAGGTCGAACTCGGCCTTGGTCGCGATCAGCGGCACCATCACCTCGAGGCCGACGGCCTTGCCGGTGCGCTTGCCGGCTTCGACCGCGGCTTCAAAGATCGCGCGCGACTGCATTTCGGCGATTTCAGGATAGGCGATCGCCAGCCGACAACCGCGGAAGCCGAGCATCGGGTTGAACTCGGACAGCTCGCGAGCGCGATCGGCGAGCTTGCGCGGATCGGTGTTCATCGCGCGCGCCACTTCCTCGATTTCCGCCTGGGTGTGCGGCAGGAACTCGTGCAGCGGCGGATCGAGCAAACGGATCGTGACCGGCAGCCCCTTCATGATCTCGAACAGCTCGACGAAGTCGGCACGCTGCATCGGTAGCAGCTTGGACAACGCGGAGCGACGCGACTGCTCGTCCTCGGAGAGGATCATCTCGCGCACGGTGCGGATGCGGGTCTCCTCGAAGAACATGTGCTCGGTGCGGCAGAGGCCGATGCCTTCGGCGCCGAACTTGACCGCGGTGCGCGCATCATCGGGCGTGTCGCCGTTGACGCGAACGCCGAGCTTGCGGACTTGATCGGCCCAGCCCATCAGCGTGCCGAACTCGCCGGACAATTCCGGCTCGATCATCGGCATGCGGCCGGCCAGCACCTGCCCGACCGAACCGTCGATCGTGATGACGTCGCCGGTCTTGAAGGTACGCGAACCGATGCTCATGGTGCCGCGGCCGTAGTCGACGCGAACGGTGCCGCAGCCGGAGACGCAGGGCTTGCCCATGCCGCGCGCGACCACCGCCGCATGCGAGGTCATGCCGCCGCGCGTGGTCAGAATGCCTTCGGCGGCGTGCATGCCGTGAATGTCTTCCGGACTGGTCTCGATGCGGACCAGAATCACCTTGCGTCCGTCGGCCTGCAACTTGGCGGCTTCGTCCGACGAGAACACGATCTCGCCCGAGGCGGCGCCGGGCGATGCCGGCAGGCCGGTCGCGATCACGTCGCGTTTTGCGCCCGGATCGATGGTCGGATGCAGCAGTTGATCCAGCGACGCCGGATCGATCCGCATTACCGCATCATTCTTGGAGATCAGACCTTCATTGGCGAGTTCGACCGCGATGCGCAACGCCGCCTTCGCGGTGCGCTTGCCGCCGCGGGTCTGCAGCATCCACAGCTTGCCCTGCTCGACCGTGAACTCCATGTCCTGCATGTCGCGGTAGTGCTTCTCGAGCAGCGTGTAGATCCGCGTCAGCTCGTTGAACGCCTCGGGCATCGCAGCTTCCATCGACAGCTTGTCGGAGCCACTATCCTTGCGCGCCTCTTCGGTAATGTCCTGCGGCGTGCGGATGCCGGCAACGACGTCCTCGCCCTGCGCGTTGATCAGGAACTCGCCGTAGAGCTTGCTCTCGCCGGTCGAGGGATTGCGCGTGAACGCAACGCCGGTCGCCGAGGTCTCGCCCATGTTGCCGAACACCATCGCCTGCACGTTGACGGCGGTGCCCCAGGATTCCGGAATGTCGTGCAGCCTGCGGTAGGTCACCGCGCGCGCGTTCATCCAGGATGAAAACACCGCGCCAATCGCGCCCCACAACTGGTCGTGCGGATCCTGCGGGAAGTCGTGGCCGGTCTCCTTCGCGACCGCTTCCTTGTACTTGCCGACCAGCTCGACCCAATCGTCGCCGGTCAAATCGGTATCGAGCGTATAGCCCTGGCCGTCCTTGAAGGTGTCGAGGATGTCCTCGAAGTGATGATGCTCGAAGCCGAGCACCACGTCCGAATACATCGTGATGAAGCGGCGATAACTGTCAAAGGCGAAGCGGCGGTCGCCGGAGAGTTCGGCGAGCGCTTCGACCGTCCGGTCGTTGAGGCCAAGGTTGAGCACGGTGTCCATCATGCCCGGCATCGAGGCGCGCCCGCCGGAACGCACCGAGACCAGCAGCGGGTTCTTGGCATCGCCGAACGACTTGCCGGCCAGCTTGCCGACATAGTCGAGCGCCTTCTCAACCTGCGCCTTCAATTCCTTCGGATAGGTCTTGTCGTGCTCGTAGAAATAGGTGCAGACCGAGGTCGGGATGGTGAAGCCGGGAGGCACCGGCAGACCGAGATTGGCCATCTCCGCGAGGTTGGCGCCCTTGCCGCCGAGCAGATCGCGCAAGCCAGCCTGGCCCTCAGCTTTACCGTCGCCGAACGTATAGACCCACTTGCCTGCCTTGATTGCTGCAGGCGCAGCCTTGGTTACTGCAGGCGCAGCCTTGGCGACCGGTGCCTTCGCGACGGGCTTCGCAACCGGCTTGGCGGGCTTCGGCGCGGCCTTGGGAGCACTCTTCTTCAGCGCCTTGCGGGCCGGCGGCGCAGCCTTGCGGGCTGACGCAGAGGCCTTTGATTTCGCTGCCATTTTCTGGGGACTTTTCTCGACAGTTTTCTTGGACTTCGCGACGGCTTTGGCCATGTCAGACAACAATCCGTAAAGAGGGGTCGAAGATGCGCGCTTACACCATTTTGAGGGGTCCCGCGCAAGCCGCGAAACCCCGCTTTCCCGCTACATGTGCAGCCACCGCAACAAGCCCATTCCGACCAATCCGATGAAGATCAGATAGATCGCGACGATGAAATTGAGCAGCCGCGGCATGACCAGGATCAGGATGCCTGCGATCAGGGCAACGATAGCGGGCACATGCGCAGCGGTGATGACCATTTGAAATTTCTCCGGCTGTTTTCAGGACGTTCGACAGGACATTCGAATCGAGGGCGGCAGTTTATCCGCCGAGGAAGTTCCGACATCAAGACGCGTGTCGCGCCAACAGGTTCCCTCGCTCACGAAATTTGCACGAAATTGCCGCGTATGTGGCGATGATTTTTCCGGAACGTTGCCAGATCGGATGAATTGGCTCGGCATGCGTGCTGGCGAATGCCGGCGTCTTCCAGTGTGAAGGAAGTCTTGCAGTGTGAAGAAAATGGAGCAAGCCATGCGAAACAGAATCCTTGCCGTCGCAGCGGTTGCCGCCGCTATCACTATGCCCGCCATTGCCGCACAGGCGCAAACGGTCGGCGTCGCGCGCGGCGGTCCGGTCGTGGTTGACGAGAGCGAAGGCATCACGGTCGAGCAGCGTCCGGCGTTCCGCGAATACATCGTGCGCGAGCGCGTGCCCACCTACACCATTCCGGATCGCGTCGTTGTCGGCAACGTGCTGCCGGAGGCCGGTGTAATGACCTACGACGTGCCGCAGCGGTTCGGCGCGACGCCTTATCGCTACACCGTTGTGAACGGCGCGACCGTGCTGGTCGAGCCGCGCTCGCGTCGGATTGTTCAGGTGGTCGAATAGCCCCGCGATCACTTGAACGATGAGTCCGGGCGCCGCGGAAGCGAAGATGCGCGAAGATCGACCGGACCAGAAAGCCCCGCCCGGCATCCCCTCCGGGCGGGGCTTTTCTATTCTACGGCGAAGGATTTTGCGCCCACGCCAGCTTACGATTTGAGGATCGAGAGCAGCGTCGAGGTCGACTTGTAGCTCTTGAATAGCGGCGTCCTGGAAATCCGGTGTCCAGTTGGTTGCCTGCCGTTCTTCCGTGCTCATCGAATTGTACTGCTTGAGGATGCCGAGGCTGAACTGGCGCGGATCGCCGGCGGACTGGCTCTGCTTCAGCGCGTCGAGCACCGACAGGCGCGTCCGCGTATTGAGTTCCTGCTTGGCCGCATAGATCTCCTCGCCGGAGAACTTCCTGTCCTGGTTCAGCGAGATCGCCGAGAGCGACCGGTTGTCGAGCGAGGACAGATCGGCGAGCTGCCCGGTCTTGCGCCCGGAATCGTAGACCAGTTCCTTGCCGTTGCTCGTGGCTTCGCTCTTCTGCCGGTCGAGGAAGGCGCGCACGTCGCTCGCCACGCTGCTGAAGTCGCGGGTGCTGCCTGTCGTGGAGCTCGTTGTGCCCGTCAACGCGGGTGCGATCGGATCGCCCGAAATGCCCGACGGCGCCTTGGTCGGATCCTGCTGCGTCGCCTGAGTGCCTTTGAGCACCGCGGCACGCTGGTTGGCCAGGTCGCGGTCGCTTTCTCTTGGTCGCTCGCGCCATCGAGATAGTCGAGCGCCGCCTTGTAGCTGACGCTGTAGTCCCCGGTCAGGCGCGTGGTCGCAAGCGATGGCGCCAGCGCCGTATCGAAGCGCTGCTTCAATGCGCCCGCCGCGACCGCCTGCTCGTCGGGCGTAAACTTGCCGCCATTGTTGGTCGAGATCGCAAACAGCGAGCGGCGGTCCAATGTCGAGAGGTCGATGGCGGTCTTGCCATCGACGATCGGTGCCTTGACGCCGGCCGCGGTGTAGAGCCGATCGAGCGTGGTGCGGGCATCGCCCGTAACAGTCGCGAAGTCGGGCAGCGGCGCCTTGGCGAGCCGGGCACGGGCGGCATCGGACAGTGTCCGATTGGTCGCCGCGCTGGATGCCGAGAGATCGCCGGCGGTGCCGTCGCCCAGCGTCGCGGCCAGCGAGGGTGTCGCCGCGGCACGGGCATAGGCCGAGCCGTACTGGGCGTAAGGATTGAGCGCGGTGCCGATGGACGTCATCGGAGTGGTCCCTGCATTTGCGCGAGGCACGATCTCTTAAGAAATCGTTGATCTGGCGGGACCGTCGCAGGACATGGTTAACAAATTGCAAATTGTTTCCAAATATTTCCAAAATGATATAATTCTTAGAACGGGCCTTTCATTTGTCCACGACCCAGGCGTGGCGGCGTTGCGTGAAGACCGATTGCGAGGGGGCCGGAAAACCGGGGTCCGCGAAAGCGCCGACCGCAACGGCGACGAGGTCGGGCGCGCGACCAGGCTCCCAATAGACCGACGATCCGCAAGTCGGGCAGAAATGAAACACCACCGCAGACCCGCTGTCGCCGATGCGCGTGTACTGCCGTGCCTCGCCCTGCGGCTCCACATCGGCGCGGCCAAAGAAGGCGGCGATACCGTAGGTGCTCCCGGTTCGCTTTTGACACTCCAGACAATGGCACAGCGCAATCTTCGCCGGCTCCTGGTGGCAGGTCACCGAGAGCTGCCCGCAGGCGCATGTCGCAACCCTTGTCATGCCAGCCTCCCGCCGCTCTTGCGTGCCACCAGCCGGTGAACCGTCTTGCCGGAGGACACGCTGACCAATTCCTCATCAAGCAACAACGTCGCCGCCGTGAGTTCAGCCCGCACCTGCGTCGCATCGAAGGCCGCATAGAGCCGGCCGTGCGCATCGCGCAGATCGGCACCCTCGATGACGCGCCAGCTCAGATAGAAGACGCCGCCGGGCTTCACGATATCAAACATGCGGCGAACCGCCGGCGCGATCAGCGCGTGATCGAGATGCATGATCACGGTCTCGCACAGCACATTGTCGAAGCTGTTGGACGCGATGCCGCGGAGCTCCGGCAGCTCCGCATGAGTGAAGCGGGCTTGCGGATAGCGCGAACGGGCCTCCGTGAGCAGGCCCTCGGAAGCATCAAAACCTTCGGCCGGATAGCCGTTGGCGTTCAGCCACGCCACCTCGCGGCCGCTGCCGCAGCCGATATCGGCGGTGGCGCCGCCCTTGATGAAGAAACGCGTGACGATCTCTTGCAAGTCGACCGGCGTCGGCTGGTCGTGCCAGTCCTGCGCAAACGCCGCCGCCTCCTTGTCGTAAGCGGCGAGCGTTGCGCGGTCCATCGTCAGCCTTCGATTTTAGAGAAATCCGCAACCGCGCGCGTCGCGGCCCGGATCTCGTTGAGCAATTTCAGGCGGTTTTCGCGCACTTGCGGATCATCGTCATTGACCTTGACCTTGTCGAAGAACGCATCGACCGCGGGACGAAGCGTCGCCAAATGGCCCATCGCGTTCTCGAAATCTTCGGCTTTGATGCCGTAAGATGCGCCTATTCTTGCGAGCTTGATCGCCTTCGCCAACGCATGCTCCTCGTCGAGCTTGTATAGCGCGGCGTCAGGAGCGCCATCAAAGGTCCGCTTGTCCTTCTTCTCCTCGATCGAAAGGATGTTGCTCGCGCGCTTTGTTCCGGCAAGCAGGTTCTTGCCGTCGTCTGTGTCGAGGAATTTGCCGAGCGCATCGACGCGGCGGACGACAAGTAGAAGATCGTCCTGGCCGCCGAGCGAGAACACAGCATCGACGAGATCGTGACGCGCGCCCTGGTCGCGGAGCTGGACTTTCAGGCGATCGGCGAAGAAAGCGAGCAGTTGCTCAGCGATGTCATTTCCCTCGGCACGGATCGCGTCAGGAGCCCAACCGTGTTCCCATAACGACTCGATGTTTTCGTTAGCTCGCTGCTCATGAGTCAGGTGCTTTTCCACTAGGTAATTTACATAATCTCTGCCTGCCCAAGCTCCATTTTCCAAGGCCGAACCGTGAGGGAAGAAGGCCATCGAAAGAGTGCGCGATAAATTTACTCGTAAACCATTTTCTAGGATTAGCCGGATCACGCCGAGCGCCGCTCGTCTTAGCGCATACGGGTCCCTCGATCCCGTCGGCTTCTCGTCGATCGCCCAGAACCCAACCAGAGTATCGATCTTGTCTGCGAGCGCCACCGCCACGCTTACCGGATCAGTCGGCACGCGATCCGTCGGTCCCTGCGGCTTCCAGTGCTCTTCACTAGCAGCAGCGACGGATGCATCCTCGCCCTGCGCAAGCGCGTAATACTTGCCCATCAAGCCTTGCAGTTCGGGGAATTCGCCAACGACTTCGGTCAGCAGATCCGCTTTCGCAAGGCGCGCGGCGCGCTTCGTCTTTTCAACGTCAGCGCCGACCAGCGGCGCGATCGCCTCCGCTAAGCTTTCGATCCGCTCAATCCGTTCCGCCTGCGTGCCCAGTTTCTCATGAAACACGATCTGCTCGAACTTCGGCAGCCGGGCCTCGAGCTTCGTCTTCAGGTCGGTCTCATAGAAGAACTTCGCATCGCTCAACCGCGGGCGGATCACGCGTTCGTTGCCGGCGACGATGGTTTTGCCGCCGTCGCTGGCCTCGAGATTGGCCGTCAGCACGAACTTGTTGGTCAGTTTCCCGGTCTTGGGATCCTTGACCACAAAGCACTTCTGGTTGTTGCGGATGGTGGCGCGGATCACCTCGTCGGGGATCGCGAGATACTCCTTCTCGAACGAGCCCATCATGACGACGGGCCATTCGACGAGGCCGGAGACCTCGTCGAGCAGCACCTGGTCCTCAACCAGTTCAAGGCCTTGCGCGAACGCCAGCTCCTTGGCGTCGGCGAGGATGATGTCCTTGCGCGCCTGCGGATCGAGGATGACTTTTGCGGCCTTCAGCTTGGCCTCGTAGTCCTCGAAGCGCCGCACCGAGATTGCAGCCGGGGCCATGAACCGGTGGCCGTAGGTGGTCTGCCCGGCTTCGATGCCGTCGACGGAGAATTTCACGATATCGGGGTCTTCGGTTTCGAGCCCGAAGGTCGCGGTGATCGCGTGCAGCGGGCGCACCCAGGACAGCGAGCCTGATTTCGCCGAACGCGCGCCCCAGCGCATCGATTTCGGCCACGGGAAGGTGCGGATGATCACCGGCAGCATCTCCGCGATCACGTCGATCGCGGGGCGGCCGGGCTTCTCGATCAGCGCGATGTAGAAGTCGCCCTTCTTCGGATCGGTCTGGATTTTTGCTTCGCTGATCGAGGACAGGCCGGTGGCCTTCAAAAATCCCTGGATCGCGGGCTCGGCGCCGCCGACGCGCGGACCGCGGCGCTCTTCCTTCAGATCGGGCTGGCGCGCGGGAATGCCGTGCACGGTCAGCGTGAGGCGACGTGGGGTCGCGAACGCTTTCGCGCCTTCATAGACCAGGCCCTCGGCGACGAGCTTGTCGGTCACCATGCGGCGCAGATCGTCCGCCGCCTTCGCCTGCATGCGGGCGGGGATTTCTTCGGAAAACAGTTCGAGGAGGAGTTCGGGCATCAGACCGCCCTGCCCGCTTCGGTGTGGACCCACGCATCGCCACAGGCTTTTGCGAGATCGCGCACGCGCCCGATGTAGCTTTGACGTTCGGTCACCGAGATCACGCCGCGCGCATCCAGGAGGTTGAAGACGTGGCTCGCCTTGATGCACTGGTCATAGGCCGGCAAGGCCATCAGATGTTCTTTCTGGTTGCTGCTCTCGCGCCAGCCGGCGGCGAGATATTTGCGGCAGGCCTCCTCGGCCATCCTGAATTGCTCGAACAGCATCGTGGTGTCGGCATACTCGAAATTGTGCCGCGAATATTCCTGCTCGGCCTGCAGGAACACGTCGCCATAGGTGACCTTCGCGTCGCCCTCGCGGCCATTGAAATTGAGGTCGTAGACGCGGTCGACGCCCTGCACATACATCGCGAGACGCTCGAGCCCGTAGGTGAGTTCGCCCGCGACCGGCGCGCATTCGACGCCGGCGACCTGCTGAAAATAGGTGAACTGCGAGACTTCCATGCCGTCGCACCAGCATTCCCACCCCAAACCCCAGGCGCCGAGTGTCGGGCTCTCCCAGTCGTCCTCGACGAAGCGGATGTCGTGGACGCTGGCATCGATGCCGATCGCGGCCAGCGACTTCAAATAGAGGTCCTGAAGGTTCGGCGGCGACGGCTTCATGATCACCTGGAACTGGTAGTAGTGCTGCATCCGGTTGGGATTTTCGCCGTAGCGGCCGTCCTTCGGCCGCCGCGACGGCTGCACATAGGCCGCGTTCCAGGGCTTGGGGCCGAGCGCGCGCAGGGTGGTCGCGGGATGGAAGGTGCCGGCGCCCATTTCCATGTCGTAGGGCTGCAGGATGACGCAACCCTGCTCCGCCCAGAACCGCTGGAGGGCCAGGATGAAGCCCTGGAACGAGCGTTCCGGGCGCATGTGGTCAGGCAGGGCGTCCATCGTCTCTACACGTCTCGCAGGGGGGTGTGAAGCGCGCGGGACCGTATCGGCGGCGGCCAATGGAATCAAGGCGATGGGGATGGGTTCGGCCTGCCTTAACCTCGCCCCGCTTGCGGGGAGAGGTCGAAATCCGCGCGTTGCGCGGATTTCGGGTGAGGGGGACTCTCCGCGAACTCGCGTCTGTCGAGTCTGCGGAGGCAGCCCCTCACCCCAGCCCTCTCAGAGCGAGCTTCGCTCGTCTCGCCCCCGTAAGAGCGGGGCGAGGGGGAACAGGGCCCTAGCCCGGCCGATAGGCTCCGGTCACGGGGTCGCGGCGCAGGGTTTTGACTTCACCTGTGCGGGCGGTTTCGGCCACCCGGGAGAGGCGCGCCTCCTCGAGTTCCTGGTTGATCCGGACGGCAGTTCTGTACGCCCAGCGGACCACGGCCAGGCCACCCAGGGCGCCCGCAAATGCAATCAGCGGCGGCATCAGTCGATCCTTGTCGTTCACGTCGGTCAGGCCCCCAATAACAGCCATTCTTGCCCAACCGGCCCTGCGCCGCAATCTCGCTTTTGGGGCTAAATGGCGCGCTCACAACCACGTGTCAGAACCCGAATTTGGCCCAAATCGCCCGGGTTTCCAGCGCCGAGATCATGTCGTCGGGCAAGCCGCCGATCCCGTCCAGCAGCGCCATCGACCCGGCCCCCGGCGACCGCCGGCCAAGCAGCCCTGACAGCATGCCGCTGGCGGGCGCGATCACCGGTGTCGACACCTTCTCGCCATAGCGGGCGCGCAGCGTCGATCTGATGTCGCCGATCCCGTCGGCCAGCCCGAGACCGACCGAGGTCTCGCCAGCCCAATATTCGCCGGTGAACAGCAAATCGTCGGCGCCCTTCAGTCGCCCGCCGCGGCTCTGCTTCACCAGCGCGATGAAGATCGCGTGGATCTCGCGCTGGATCGCCTTCAGTCGTTCGACATCATCAGGGTTTTCCGGGAGGAACGGATCGAGCGTCGCTTTGTGGGCGCCTGCCGTATAGAGCCGCCGCTCGACACCAATTTTCTTGATCGCCTCCTGGAAGCCGAAGCCGCCGCCGACCACGCCGATCGAGCCCAGGATCGAGGACGGGTCGCAATAAATCTCGTCGCCCGCGCAGGCGATCATGTAGCCGCCGGAGGCCGCGACGTCCTCGACGAACACCAGCACCGGCAGCTTCTGCTCGGCAGCCAGTTGACGGATGCGCAGATAGATCTGCCGCGACTGCACCGGCGAGCCGCCCGGCGAGTTGATCACCAGTGCGACCGCCTTGGCATTCCTGGTGCCAAAGGCGCGCTCCAGCAACTTGGCGACACCTGACAGCGACATGCCCGGCCGCAGCGGCGTCACCGCGCCGATCACGCCTGACAGACGCACCACCGGCACAACAGCCACGCCGCGACGCAGCCGGGCCGGAAGGAAACCCTGGATCCGCTCGAGCAGTCCCGGACGTCGCGCGCGATCACTTATTTGTTCACTCATTCAGTTACCTCGAATTAACCACTTTTTATCACGCCAGTGTCATTGCAATGGGTGGAACGCGTTTTGCTGTTTCGTCGTTGGGGATGAAACGCGCTGCGGAGAGAACGACATGAAAATCTATCTGCTGATTTTGCTGATCAGTACACTCCTTGCGGCGGTCCACTTCACGTCAACGCCGGAGCGGCAGTCGGAAACGGCTCCGCAGTAACTCCATCCCGATGACGACACGGGCAGCGAAGCCGCCCGTTACGGCCGTGACAGCGGCAAGTCTCCGTTCCCAGCTAATATCTCCTGCACCCATTTATTAGGCACCCCTGACTCATCATTGAGCAGCAGTGCGGCATGCAGCTGCGTCGGCGCTCGTCCGCCTTTGGTGGCGCGAACCAGGATCCGGATCGCCGCTGCCGTCACATCGGCGTGAACCGGCAGGATCTCGACGCTGCCGAAACCGCGGTCGAGCGCAGCCAGCACCTCGGCTATACCGTCGGCCCGCCAGATCATCGCAAGCCGCCCGTTCGATTTGAGCATCCGCCGCGCCACATGAACCCAACTCGCGAGCGTCGTCGCGGTTGCAACATGGGCGCGCTCGCGCACAACGTCCGGCGATGCACGATGCCTGGCCGGATCGTTGAACGGCGGGTTCATCAGCACGACATCGGCGCTGTCAGGCACGAGGCCGGCAGCGGCGAACGCTGACGCTGTGGCCTCGACGTCGAGCACGATCACGTCGGCGGAAAGCGCATTGGCGGCGGCATTGCCGCGCGCGAGCGCCGCCAATGTCGGGTCGATCTCGACCAGCGCGAGATCGATCCCGGCCACGCGGCGGGCCACCGCGAGCCCGGCCGCGCCGACGCCGGAACCGAGGTCAACGACGCGATCGCCCGATCGTGCCGGCGTCGCTGCCGCCAGCAGGATCGCGTCATGACCGGCGCGATGGCCCGTCCGCGGCTGCCGCAACGTCAATTGCCCGCCGAGGAATCCGTCCTCGGTGACATCAGGGGCAGGAGACTCCTTTTTTGACGCGTTTTCTTCACGCGAACCGGGGTCCACTTCGCTTGAGAACGCTCTAATCATCGGCCCGCAATTCGTGGCCGAGCCCGGCATCGGTCAGGAGCTGGCGCGCCTCGTCATTGTCATCCTCATGGACCAGGATCCGCCGCGGCAGCACGCCGAGCGAGCCCTCGATGATGCTCATGTTCTGGTCAAGCACCAGGTGATGGATGTTGGCGCCATCAAGCAGCGCGCCGACGGCGGAGACCAGCACGATGTCGTTGGTTCGAACCAATTCCCGCAAATTGAGCTCTCCTCTGGCCCCGGCTGTGCGGCCCCTGCGACACATGTCAACAACTTCGTGGCCTTGCCGCTTCACTGCGCAGTTTCTATTGTTATAGCTGAGGATAGTGCGAATTCGGCAAAATTGGAGACCAGCGTGGCGGTTATTGTACCCTTCGAAAGCCCGTCCAATGCTTCGATCGAGGGGCTGGTGGGACTTGTCGCCGCCGACATGGAGCGCGTCAACGCGGCCATCCTGTCGCGCACCGGCTCGGAGGTCACCATGATCCCCGAGGTCGCCAACCATTTGATCTCCTCCGGAGGCAAGCGGCTGCGCCCGATGCTCACCCTGGCGATGGCCCAATTGTCTGACTATTCCGGCGACGGCCATATCAAGCTCGCCGCCGCGGTTGAATTCATGCACACCGCGACGCTCTTGCATGACGACGTGGTCGACGAGAGCGAGCTGCGCCGCGGCAAATTGTCGGCGCGGATGCTGTGGGGCAATGAGGCCAGCGTGCTGGTCGGCGACTTCCTGCTCGGCCAGGCGTTCCGGATGATGGTTGAGGTCGGCTCGCTGCGCGCGCTCGATATCCTCTCGGCTGCCGCCGCCACCATCGCCGAGGGCGAGGTGATGCAGTTGGCCGCGGCCAAGAACACCGCGACCACCGAAGACGAATATCTCGCCGTGATCAGAGGCAAGACCGCCGAGCTGTTCGCCGCGGCTTGCGAGGTCGGTCCTGTCATCGCCAACCGGCCCAAGGCGGAGCAGACCGCCTGCCGCTCGGTCGGCATGAATCTCGGCATCGCCTTCCAGCTGGTCGACGACGTGCTCGACTATGGCGGCAAGTCCGCCAAGCTCGGCAAGAATGTCGGCGACGATTTCCGCGAGGGCAAGATCACGCTGCCGGTGGTGCTGGCATTCCGCCGCGGCAACGACACCGAGCGCAAGTTCTGGGTCCGCGCGCTGGAGCGCGGCGAGATCGGCGCCAGCGATCTCGACCACGCCATCGGGCTGATGACCAAGCACCGCGCCCTCGAAGACACCATCAGCCGCGCCCATCACTACGGCGCCATGGCGGTCGACGCGCTGGCACTGTTCCCGCCCTCGCCGATGAAGACGGCGCTGCAAGAGGTGGTGGCGTTCTGTCTGGCACGGTCGCATTAAGCCGCAGAGGCAAGTTCGGTGTCATCACCCGCGCATGCGGGTGATCCAGTATTCCAGAGACAGCAGTGCTTGAGCCGAGAGGCCGCGGCGTACTGGGTCGCCCGCTTTCGCGGGCGATGACACCGTGGATGGGGTCGCACATTCGCATTCTCGCGACGTGAATCGCCCGAGCTTTGCTCTTCGTTCCGCCCTCCATCTGGGCGCTGCGCGATTTCGGAATAATGGAATAATACCGCTGAGTTGCCCGACATGTCAAGTTGTCGTGTCGAGCGCCGGCAGCCGCCGGCTACTTTGCATGGGGTTGTTTTCGATATTTTGGCAGTGCGCTCCTGCGGAGGCAGAGCTCAGCTCAGCGTACCCGCATGCACCCACCAGCCGGGGTGCGCGTTGCGCAGCTTTTCGCCGGCGGCCTGGGCGGCGGTGTCATCGGCGAACACCGCAAAACATGTCGCGCCGGAGCCCGACATGCGTACAAGCCGCACGCCCTTGGCGTCGCGCAGCGCTGCCAGCACCTCGCTGATCACGGGCTCGATGCGCGCGGCGGGGCTCTCGAGATCGTTGCTGCCGCGCGTCAGCGCTTCGATCCAGTCGTCGATCGCGCAGCTCGCATCGGGCCAGGACGGCGCCTGCATCATGATGTCGGTGGCGCCGACCAGGAGCTCGCCGTGGCGCAGGCCGAGCGCGTTGAAGACGTCCTTGGTTGCGACCGGCACGCGCGGATTGACCAGCACGCAGGGCAGTTTCGGCAGGTCGAGCGACAGCAGGCTCTCGCCGACGCCGGACATGTCGCAGGCATGCGAGGCGACACACACCGGCACATCGGCGCCGGTCTGCAACGCGACCTCCATGATGCGCTTGTCGTCGAGCGCGAGCTCGTTGAGCCGCGCCAGCAGCCGCAGCGCCGCTGCGGCATCCGCCGAGCCGCCGCCGATGCCGGCTGCAACCGGCAGCACCTTCTCCAGCGTGAAGTGGCCGACCTTGAGGTCCGCGACGCGCTCGCCGAGCAGCCGCGCGGCCTTGAGCACCAGATTGTCGGACGTGTCGCCGCAGGCCTCCGCCAGCGGACCCTCCATCGTCAGCGCAAGCCGGGAGCCCGGCTCCAGCGTGAGCCGATCGGCGCAGTCGGCGAACGCGACAACGCTTTCCAGATCATGAAATCCATCGACGCGCCGCCCGATCACCTTCAGCGTCAGGTTGACCTTGGCACGTCCCTCTTCAACAAGCGCCGGCACGGCGAAATACCCCTAAAAAACGAGATCGCGATGCGATTAGCGTAAATCGCACCACGATCCTATCTCTTTGTTTGGCAGATATTCCGTGATTGCTACGTCGTTCCGGGGCGCCCGTAGGGCGAACCCGGAATCTCGAGATTCCGGGTCTGGTCCTTCGGACCATCCCGGAATGACGGAGCAAGCCCTAGCCGCCCTTGCCGTCGTCGTCCTTCTTCTTGTCGGCGGAGGCGGCGGACGAGGAGGCATCATCGGGCAGGCCGTTGTCGATCTTGGCCTGGATCTTCGGCAGCTCTTCCGGCTCGGGCTTGAGGTCGCGGGCATGCGCCCACTGGAACTTGGCTTCCAGCGTGCGGCCGATGCGCCAATAGGCGTCGCCAAGATGGTCGTTGATGGTCGGATCTTCCGGCTTCAGGTCGATCGCGCGCTCGAGGTTCTTCACCGCCTCGTCGTAATTGCCGATGCGATAGTAAGCCCAACCAAGGGAATCCACGATGTAGCCGTCGTCAGGGCGCTGATCGACGGCACGCTTGATCATCTTCATGCCTTCGTCGAGGTTGATGCCCTGGTCGATCCAGGAATAGCCGAGATAGTTCAGCACATGCGGCTGCTCGGGCTGCATGTCGAGCGCCTTGCGCATGTCGGCCTCGGCCTTTTTCCACTGCTTGGAACGCTCCTCGCAGATGCCGCGGTAGTAGTAGGTGACCCAGGCGTTCTTGTCGCCGCCCTCCGGCAGCGCGTCGATCGCCTGCGAATAGGTGCCGACACAATCGGCGAACTTCTTGCGGCCGCGTTCGACATTGCCGAGCGCCATGATGGCCTCGACGTCCTTTGGCGAGTCTGCGGTGACGTCCTTCAGGATCTTGATCGCCTCGTCGCTGCGGTCGGCGGCGTCGAGATTGGTCGCGAGCTGGATCTGCGCATTGCGCTTCAGCGGCGAGGACGCCGGCATCCGCTCATAGACCTTGATCGCCATCGCCGGCTTCTTCACCGATTCATAGAGATCGGCAAGCGAGAGCAGCGCCAGCGGATGGTTGGGCTGCAGATAGAGCGCAAGCTGCAAATAGACCAGCGCAAGGTCCTCGCCGCCGCGCCGGGTCAGCGTCGCGCCGATGCCGTAGAGTGCTTCGGCCGCGCCGGCCTGCGGGCTCTCGACCAGCGGCGGCAGTTTCTTGCCGGCCTTGGCCTCCTTGATGCCTTCCAGCACCAGCGGATGGCGCGGCAGCTTCTTGTCGAAGGCCTCATAGAGCGCGGTGGCGGCCGCCGCGTCCTTGTTACGCGACGACCAGCGGGCATATTCGTCGACCGTGCGCAGCATCGAATCGTCGAGCTTGTAGGCGCGCTCGAAGCGGGTGCCGGCGTCCTTGTCCTTGCCGGCGAGCTCGAGGATCATGCCGGCGTGCAGATCCTTGAAGATCGGGTACCAGTCCGGCCCGGTCAGCTTGTCGATGCCGGCGACCGCGCCCTTGCTGTCGCCCGCGCCATAGCTCGCCCAGGCCGACAGCAGCGTCGCCACCAGATCGGTGATCGGGCCGCGGACCGACTGGTTGATGTTGGACTGCGCACTTGCGTATTTCTTGGTCTTAAGATCGCGCACGCCGACGACGAGGCGCGCGACGCGGTTGGCCTTGTCCAGGGTCAGGATGCGGTCGGCGAGCTTGACGGCCTCGTCGATGTCGCCATCGGCGAGCGAGGAGATGAAGGCGCGGTCGAGCAACTCGGAATTCTTCGGATCGGTGCGCAGCGCCGAGCGGTAAAACGCCGCAGCCGAGGTCGCGTCGCGCTCAACGCTGGCGTGGCGGGCGGCGAGATAACTGCCCGCTGTGGTCAGCGACTTCAGGTCATTCCGGTTCGGGAATTGCGCTGAATTGTCGGTGGGATGATCGGGTGTTTGCGCCGACAGCTGCGCCGGCACGACAAGCGCGGCGGCGGCAAGAAGGGCAATCGTCAGGCGGTTGAAACGGGTGGACAGCATCACAGTCGCCTTGCTCCAGGGATTTACGGCCAAGATTCTTCTGACAAGAAGATCCTTCTGACGAGATCTTGCGATCAGTCTCAAATGCGAACCCAAGCGGCGGCATCACAGCCAGCGACAATGCCGCTTTTGGCGCTCAACCGCAAGGATACGCGTGACGAATCGATTGGCAGATTAAGCCTTTAGGCCCGCCGATCCAGCCAGCGCTACCGGAAAACGCTGGTACTGTGGCGGTATCGTGGCCGGTGTCAGCACAATAGCGTTTGGAAACGTGACGGTGGCCACACAACGGGGCAACCGTGGTCGGTCCACCCTGTTACATCGCCTCGTAGTTCGGGCCGCCGCCGCCTTCCGGGGGAACCCAGGTGATGTTGCCGTTGGGGTCCTTCACGTCGCAGGTTTTGCAGTGGACGCAATTCTGGGCGTTGATCTGGAAGCGCGGGGCCGCGCCCTCCTCGACCCATTCATAGACGCCGGCCGGGCAATAGCGGTTGGAGGGACCGGCGAACACTTCATGCTCCGACGTCTTCTGCAGGTTCATGTCGGCGACCTTGAGATGGACCGGCTGGTCCTCCTCGTGATTGGTGTTGGACATGAACACCGACGACAGCTTGTCGAACGAGATCTTGCCGTCCGGCTTCGGATAGATGATCGGCTGGTGCAGCTTGGCCGGATCGAGCGTTTTGCGGTCGGGCTTGGCATGCGACAGCGTTCCGAACACCGAGATGCCAAACAGCGTGTTGGTCCACATATCGAAGCCAGAGAATGCCATTCCGAGCATGGTGCCGAACTTCGACAGCATCGGTTTGGCATTGCGAACCAGGTACAAATCCTTGCCGATTGCGGACGAGCGCCAGGCGTTCTCGTAATCGACCAATTCGTCGTTGGCACGGCCGGCGCCGAGGGCTGCTGCGACGTGTTCGGCGGCCAGCATGCCCGACCCCATCGCGTTGTGCACGCCCTTGATGCGGGGAACGTTGACGAAGCCGGCCGCACAACCGACCAGCGCGCCGCCCGGAAATGAGAGCCGCGGCACCGACTGATAGCCGCCTTCGGTAATGGCGCGCGCGCCATAGGCCAGACGCTTGCCGCCCTCGAACACGCCGCGGATCGAAGGGTGGGTCTTGAAGCGCTGGAATTCATCGAACGGCGACAGATACGGATCATCGTAATTGAGATGCACGACGAAGCCGACCGCCACCTTGTTGTCGTCGTAGTGATAGAGGAACGAGCCGCCGCCCGTCTTGTTGTTCAGCGGCCAGCCCAGATTATGCTGGACCAGGCCTTTCTGGTGCTTTGAAGGATCGATCTCCCAGACCTCCTTCAAGCCGATGCCGAACTTCGGCGGCTGGCTGTTGGCGTCGAGCTGGTACTTGGCGATCAATTGCTTGGAGAGCGAGCCGCGCGCACCTTCGGCGAACAGCGTGTACTTGCCGACGAGCTCCATGCCGCGGGTGTAGGAATCCTTATGGGTGCCGTCCTTGGCGATGCCCATGTCGCCGGTCGCGATGCCCCGCACCGCGCCCTTGTCGTCATAGAGCACTTCGGCCGCAGCGAAGCCCGGATAGATCTCGACGCCGAGCGCTTCCGCCTTCGGTGCCAGCCAGCGGCAGACATTGCCGAGCGAGCCGATATAGCAGTGATGATTGTCCATCAGCGGCGGCATGATGAAGTTCGGCAGCTTGATCGCGCCTGCCGCCGTCGTCCAGTAGAAGCGGTCGTCCTTGACCTGCGTCTTCAGCGGGCAATCAGCATCCTCGCGCCAATCCGGGATCAATTTGTCGAGCGACACCGGATCGATCACCGCGCCGGAGAGGATGTGCGCGCCGACTTCAGACCCCTTTTCCACCACCACGATCGAGAGCTCGGGATTGAGCTGCTTGAGCCGGATCGCGGCCGACAGGCCCGACGGGCCGGCGCCGACGATGACGACGTCGAATTCCATGGACTCGCGCGGAGGGAGGTCTTCACTCATGATCTGGTCTCAGCCCGTTGAGAACACTTCTAAGTTTTCTAGGGGTCGTTGTTTCCGATTTTTGTCTGAAGAACAACCATGGAATTGCGCTTCTGGACGTTTCGCGCGCGCCCAATCCGTCCTAAATAGCTTGCATCATGGCCCTGACGCCCGAACCCGCACCTACGTTGCAGCAATTGCTGGCCTTTTACCTCGAGGCCGGGGTCGATTGCGCGCTCGGCGACACGCCGATCAACCGGCTGGAAGAGCCGGACGCAGTTCCACCCGCCGCGGCGCCGCGCCCGATGGTGGCGCCGCCGAATCCGCTGCGCCCGATGCCGACGCCGATGGCGTCTGTTCCGCGGAGCGAAATCACCGTCGCGCCCGAGGCCGCGATTGCCTCCGCGCGCGAGGCCGCGCGCACCGCGCCGACGCTCGAGGCGTTGCGCGCGCTGATGGAGGGCTTCGACGGCTGCGCGCTGAAGCACACCGCGACCAGACTGGTGTTCGCCGACGGCAATCCGCAAGCGCGCGTGATGTTCGTCGGCGAAGCGCCGGGCCGCGACGAGGACATCGAGGGCCTGCCGTTTGTCGGGCGCTCCGGAAAACTGCTCGACCGCATGATCGCGGCGATCGGGCTCGACCGCAGCACAGCCTATATCGCCAACGTGATTCCGTGGCGGCCACCCGGCAACCGCACGCCGACGCCGCAGGAGACGCAAATCTGCCTGCCGTTTATTCAGCGCCAGATCGAGCTGGTGAACCCCGACGTGCTGGTGACGCTGGGCAATCCCTCGACGCAGACGCTGCTGTCGACCCGCGAAGGCATCATGCGCAGCCGGGGCAAATGGTCTGACTACGACACCGGAACGCGCAGCATCCGCGCGATCGCGACGTTCCATCCGGCCTATCTGCTGCGCTCGCCGTCCTACAAGAAGATGACCTGGCTGGATCTGCGCGCGGTCGCGAAGGCGCTGGAACAGGTGACTGGGTCGGCATCTTCGTAGGATGAGTGGAGCGTAGCGATACCCATCGATTGCATCCGCGCGGTGAGATGATGGGTATCACTGCGCTCCACCCATCCTACAAGTTCTTGTCACCCCTTCGGCCGCACGATCCCCCAGCCGATCCGCAACACCGGTTGCCTTCCGTTGACCAGCCGGTCGAAGGCGCGCGGGACTTCCGGCACCAGGCCGGGAAAACGTTGCGCGATGTCTGATGGCGGCGTGCCTGCGGTGTCCTGCGCGCGCCAGAGCACGACGCCGCCGGTCTCGTTGAACTTTGCGATCGACAGCCATGGCGTCCGCTGCGGCGTCGCGTCGAGCAGAAGATGCGGACGCCGCGCCTGCATCGCGATCAGGCCGGCAAGCTCGGGATCACCGGCCACGGCGCGCAGCCGCTGGTTAGTGCGGCGCTCATAGCTGTCGTCGAAGAAGCGTCCGATCGCAGCCGCCGGCAGCGAGGTCGACGCCTCCGTGGTGCTGGTCCACGGCAGGAACAGCGCCGCGGCCAAGGCAACAACAGCCGGCGCGGCGACGGCGAAGGCCCAGACCGTGCGCAGCAGCCGCTGCCGCCGCAGAGGAATCAGGTCGCCGGCCGCGACGACGACGGCAAGCCCCGACATCAACAACACCACACCGGCACCGCCGAACACGCGGTCGAGATTGAACAGGCCGGCGACGAAGCTTCCCGCAATGGCCGGCGCGAACGCAAAAACATAGACGAACTGCCGCGCCAGCGGCCCGACCGGCGGACGATAGATGATCGGCGCATCCTCGGCCTCGCGGGCGAACCCGCGCGAATTGAGGATCGCCAGCAGCACGACGGCCGCCGTCGCCACGATCAGCCCGCCGAGCACGACGCCCCAGCGCACCGCGCGGGCACCGAGGGCCGCGATCGCGGGCAGCGGCGGCAGCGCCAGCACATCGGCGCGGATCAGCCAGATCAGATAGGGCAGCGCGAGCACGAGGATGACGAGCAGCGCGTAGAGCGGATCGACCGACATCAGCATCCGCCGCCCGCGCGGCGTTGCGACCGCGAAACCCGCGACCAGGAGGATCAGGCCGATCGCCGCCGGCGTCGTCAGCAGCAGCAGGCCGCAATCGATCGACCAGGCGAACCAGGCGCTGCGCCGATTCTGCCCGATCAACTGCCAGGAATGCAGCAGCAGCAGCGCCCAGAGCGGCCGCGCCAGGATCAGCGGGCCGAACTCGACGCTCGGCGAGGAGAACACGACCACCGTCATCGACAGCAGCACCGCGAGCACAGCCTGCGGGCCGCCGACAATGGCGCGCGCCAACCGGTAGAAGGCGATGAAGGTCGCGACCGCGCAGATTTGCGCCAGCAGATAGACGCCGAACACATGGTTGCCGGCGGCGCGGAAGGCGATGTCGGCAAGCCAGAACGACAGCGGCGGCCCCATGTCGGTGCCGACCTGATATTCGCGGCCGAACGCCAGCACACCGGCGAGGTCGCCGGGCGGACTGCCGTAGAAGATCAGCGGCAGCAACAGCCAGATCGCCGCCTGCGCCAGCACCACGATCCAGACCACCAGCAGTGGCCGGGCGCGGATCAGTTCGACAACCAGGGAGGTAAACCGCATGAAACGCCTGAAAAGCCCCAGCCACCGTGTCAGCGGCGCAATCCGATCCGAGGGATTTGATAGTCGCGGGCCGCGACGGACGCAACCGGGGTAGAGTGTGCCCGCGCTGCAAAGTCAAATTCCACTGTCATGCCCCGCTTCAAGCGGGGCACCCGGTACGCCGCGGCGGCTCGGCAGGAGCACAACTGTCTCTGGAATACTGGGTCGCCCGGACGAGCCGGGCGATGACAGCGGAGGTTGGGGCGGCAGAGCCGCGCGCTACGCCGCCTCGGATGCTGCGGCTTCGCTGTCCACGCCCCCCGTGAACAGGTCGGGCTCGACCGTCGCTGGGAAATGCTTCAGCCGCGCCGCGACGACGGGGGCAAAGAAGGTGCGGTGATGGGCGCTGGGGCCGAGCCGGTCCAGCGCCGCGAGGTGCTCGGGGACGCCGTAGCCCTTGTGCTGCTCGAAACCGTAGCCGGGACAGTCCAGCGCCAGCGCGCACATCAGGCGGTCGCGCGTCACCTTGGCGATGATCGAGGCGGCCGCGATCGACAGCACCAGGCCGTCGCCGCCGATCACGGCCTCGCAGTCGCAGGGCGTGGCGAGCTTGTCGCGGCCGTCGACGAACACGTGCTTCGGCGTCTCCGGCAGCGCATGGACAGCGCGCGCCAGCGCCCACAGCGAAGCGCGTAAAATATTGTCGCGGTCGATCCGTGCGCGCGAGGCCACCACGACCGAGAAGGCTGCGGTTGCGCAGATCTCCTCGAACAATTCCTCGCGGCGTTCGGCGGTCAACCGCTTCGAATCGTCGATGCCTTTTGGAATGCGGTTGGGATCCAGCACCACGGCGGCGGCGACCACGGGGCCGGCCAGCGGGCCGCGCCCGGCCTCGTCGCAGCCAGCGATCGGCCAGACGCCGCGCTTGATCAGCGCGCGCTCGCGCCGAAAACTCGGCCGCGTCACGACGACCACGCGCTTCTCAGGCTTCTTCTTGGATTTGTCCCGAATCATGCGGGGATGGTGATCAAGCATGACGCGCGGCGCAACCGGGAACCTGCCGCCCCTCCCCGCTATTCAAAGCTAGTCGGGCAGCGACACCCGCCTGTCGTCACCGACCTCAAAGCCCGGTGCGCGTACAACTTCCCAGGCGTGGCCGTCCGGATCGGCGAAATAACCGCAGTAGCCGCCGTAGCTCGTGGGCTGTGCCGGGTTCAACAGCTTGGCCCCCTTCGAGAGCGCGAACGCCATCACGATATCGACCTCGGCATCGTCGCGGCAGTTCCACGCGATCGCGACGCCGCGGAACGCCGCCGGACGTGGCTGATCGGGAAGTGCGGCGTCGGCCGCAAGCAGATGCCATGGGAACAGTCCGAGCACGGTGCCGCCGGTGTCGAAGAAGGCAACCTCCTCGCCGGTCGCGCGCATCTTCCTGGTGAAGCCGAGCGATTCATAGAAGGCGATGCTGGCGCGCATGTCGGCGACGCCGAGCGTGAGGACGGTGAAGCGTGGGGTTGGGGTGGCGTTACTCATCGTGACACTCACTCATGCGACTTCTTCGTAGCCCGGATGGAGCGAAGCGCAATCCGGGAAAGCACCTCCACAGAGAGACCTTCCCGGATTTCGCTTCGCTTCATCCGGGCTACCGATCTTAGCACCTAAAACAAACTCAGCTGCTGCCCGTTGCGCTTCGGCTTGGCAAAATGGTCGGTGGTCAGCTTGGTCCGCCGCTTGTTCAGCCCGAGCTTTTCGCAGGCGATCTCGAAGCGGCGGCCGATCATCCAGGCCATCGGGCCGGTGCCTTTCATCCGGGTGCCCCATTGAGAGTCGTAGTCGCGGCCGCCGCGCATGTCGCGGATCAGCGTGAAGACGTGGCGATAGCGGTCGGGATAGTTCGCCATCAGCCATTCGCGAAACAAATCGCGCACCTCGAGCGGCAGGCGGAGCAGCACATAGCTCGCCTCTTTTGCGCCGGCATGGGCGGCGGCATCGAGGATGCGCTCGATCTCGGAGTCGTTCAGCGCCGGGATCACGGGCGCAACCATCACGGTCGCCGGGATGCCGGCGTCGGCGAGGCGCTTGATCGCCTCGAGGCGCTTCGGCGGGCTCGACGCGCGCGGCTCCATGGTGCGCGCCAGCTTCGGGTCGAGCGTCGTCACCGACAGCGCGACCTTGACCAGGTTGCGCTTGGCCATCCGCGCCAGGATATCGATGTCGCGCGTCACCAGCGCCGACTTGGTCACGATGCCGACCGGATGGCCGGCGCGCTCCAGCACCTCGAGAATGCCGCGCATGATTTTCCGCTCACGCTCGATCGGCTGATAGGGATCGGTGTTGGTGCCGATCGCGATCATCCGCGCCTCGTAATCGAGCGCCGCCAACTCCTTCTCGAGCAGCTCCGGCGCGTCGGGCTTGGCAAGCAATTTGGTTTCGAAATCGAGACCCGGCGACAGGCCGAGATAGGCGTGGGTCGGCCGCGCGAAACAATAGACGCAGCCATGCTCGCAGCCGCGATAGGGATTGATCGAACGGTCGAAGCCGATGTCGGGCGACTCGTTGCGGGTGATCACCTTGCGCGAGGTATCGATCGTAACCGTGGTCTTGAACGGCGGCAGCTCTTCGAGACTCTGCCAGCCGTCGTCGAAGGCGACCCTCGCCTCGGCCTCGTAGCGGCCGCTGGCGTTGGACTGCGCGCCGCGGCCGCGTCGCCGTTCGCCTTCGATCGCGACTGCAAGTTCGGGAAACGGGGTGGGAAAAGGAGAAGCTGCACCCGCCGGGTTATCGGAGGGCGCCGTTACCGGCGGGTGCTTGAGGGCATGAGAGGATGCTCGGCTCATGTTCTGAAGCTAACACAGTGCGAGAACAAAGCAAGAACAAGCGCAGAAGAAATCCACAAAACAGTGCTGTAAAAATCTGCAGGCGAAAAGGCTGCTTTGAAAATGACAAGGTGATAACACAGCGCGATTTTGCAACCGTTTGAGCCAACGAAGCCTCAATCATGCTGAGCGTGATCATTCCGACCGACGGCGTCGAGCGCACCGCGGTCGCGACCTTGGCGGCGCTGGTGCCGGGCGCGGCTGCGGGAATCATCCGCGAGGTGCTGCTGGTCGATCGCACCAATACCGACGTGATGGAGCGCGTGGCCGATGTGGCCGGCTGCCGCTTCCTGCGTTTCGAGGGCACCCGCGCCGCAGCGCTCGCCGCTGGCGCCAGGCAGGCCCGCTCGCCCTGGTTGATGTTCCTGCATCCGGGCGCGGTGCTCGACCCGGGCTGGATCGAGGAGACCACGCAATTCATCCAGATCGTGGCGGCGAGCGGCAAGGATCGCGCCGGCATCTTCCGCTACACCCGCTCGCCCTACACCGATTCCAGCCTGCGCGACGGCCTCAAATTCGTCGCCCGGATGATCGCGGGGCCCTCCGCCGAGCAGGGCCTCCTGATCGCGCGCGACCATTACGAGCGGCTCGGCGGCTACCGGCCGGAGAGCAGCCGCTCCGAGGCGCGTCTGCTCCGCCGGCTCGGCCGCTCCTCCCGCACCATGCTGCGCAGCCGGATCATGGTTGCATAAACGATACTTGCTAAAGTCAAATAATTATTTGACAATGGCAAATATCAGAGATGCACCATGACCGATCCCGAGGACCAGGTCGCCGCGGTCCGCGGCTTCAACCGTTTCTACACCCGCAAGCTCGGCGTGCTCGACCAGCATCTGCTGCAGAGCCCGTTTTCGCTGAGCGAGGCGCGGGTGCTGTACGAACTCGCCCATCGCGAGGATGCAGCCGCCCGCGATATCGGGATCGAGCTCGGCCTCGACGCCGGCTATCTCAGCCGCATCGTCCAGAAATTCGACGACGACGGGCTGATCGCCCGCAAGCCGCTGCCGACCGACCGGCGGCAGGTCCGGCTCAACCTCACCGCCAAGGGGCGGCAGACTTTTGCCAAGCTCAACCGCAGTTCGCATGACGAGGTCGCCGCGATGCTCGACAGCCTCGACGGCGAAAGCCGCACGGCCGTGGTGCGCGCGATGGGCACGATCGAGCGGATGCTGGAGCCGCCGGCCTCAAAGCCGGCCGGCTTCCTGCTGCGCAGCCACCGCGTCGGCGACATCGGCTGGGTGATCTCGCGGCAGGGACGCGCCTATGCCGAGGAATATGGCTGGGACATCAGCTACGAGGCGCTCGTGGCGGAGATCTGCGCGCAGTTCATCCGGTCGTTCGATCCGGCGCGCGAGCATTGCTGGATCGCCGAGGTCGACGGCGAGCCGGTCGGATCGATCTTCCTGGTCAACGGCGGCGAAGGCGTCGCCAAACTGCGCCTGTTGCTGGTGGAGGAGAAGGCGCGCGGGCTCGGCGTCGGACGCGCGCTGGTCGAGCAATGCATCCGCACCGCGCGCGACAATGGCTACACGCGGATGACGCTGTGGACCCAGAGCATCCTGCTCGCCGCGCGCGGCATCTACGCCCGCGCCGGCTTCCGCCAGGTCAAGGAAGAGAAGCATCACAGCTTTGGCGTCGACCTGGTCGGCGAAACCTGGGAGATGGAGCTGTGAAGCCGCAGCGCCGCGAAGCCGCGCGGCGCGTGACGGCGGAGCTCATCACTTTCTATACGCGGCGCGCTCACGCGCTGCGCGCCGAGGCGTACCGTAACGCCGTTCGGACGGTGTGGCGCGGTCTGGTCAGGATCATTGGTGGCCGCTCGTCATTCCGGGGCGCGCGAAGCGCGAGCCCGGAATCCATTTCACCACCGATTTTGCGGTCCGATGGATTCCGGGCTCGCGCCAAGAGGCGCGCCCCGGAATGACGAGGGGAGAGAGAACGGCTACGCGCTCGCGCCCTGCGCCTTTGGGCGGCGCAGATGCTCGTCGAGCCGCGGCATGATCTCGACGAAATTGCAGGGCCGCGTGCGGTAATCGAGCTGCGCGGCGAGAATGCCGTCCCAGCCGTCGCGGCAGGCGCCCGGCGAGCCCGGCAGGCAGAAGATGAAGGTCGCGCCCGCGACACCGGCGGTGGCGCGGCTCTGGATCGTCGAGGCGCCGATCTTGGCGTGGCTCAGCATGTGGAAGGCGATCGAAAAGCCGTCCATCCGCTTTTCGAACAGCGGCTCGATCGCCTCCGGCGTCACGTCGCGGCCGGTAAAGCCGGTGCCGCCCGTGGTGATGACGACGTCGACCCCCGCATCCGCGATCCAGCGCCTGACCACTGTGCGGATCGCCTCGACATCGTCGGTGACGATCTCGCGCGCCGCGAGGGTGTGTCCGGCCGCCGTGAGACGGTCGGCCAGCGTGGTGCCCGACTTGTCATCCGCCAGCGTGCGGCTATCGGAAATCGTCAGCACCGCAATGTTGAGCGGGATGAAGGCCTTGGATTCGTCGACGGACATGACCGCATCTCTCGTCATGCCCGGGCTTGTCCCGGGCATCCACGTCTTCGCACTCTATCAGAAGTAAAGACGTNGGATGGCCGGGACAAGCCCGGCCATGACGATCAAACTTCCGACGCGTATCCCTATCCCCCCGCAAACGTATTACACGCCTGCACCGTACCCTGCTGGTAGCCGGTCATGAACCATTGCTTGCGCTGCGCTGCGGAGCCGTGGGTGAAGGAGTCGGGCACCACCCTGCCGGTCGCCTGCCGTTGCAGCGTGTCGTCGCCGATCGCATTCGCCGTGGTGAGCGCGGCATCGATGTCGCCGGCCTCGAGGAAACCGGGCCGCTTCTTCTCCTCGCGGTTGGTCCAGACGCCGGAGAGGCAATCGGCCTGCAGCTCGACCTTGACCTGCAGCGCATTGGATTCCGCCTTGCTGCCGGCCTGCTGCTGCAGCCGCGTCACGCGCGGGATGATGCCGAGCAGGTTCTGGACGTGATGGCCGGCCTCATGCGCGATGATATAGGCCGCGGTGAACTTGCAGGCATTGCCCGAGCAGCCGCGGAAGCGGGTCTCGACCTCGCGGAAGAAGCCGGTGTCGAGGAAGATGGTCTTGTCCGGCGGGCAGTAGAATGGCCCCATCGCCGACTGCGCCATGCCGCAGCGGCCGCCATTGGTGGCGTTGCGGAACAGCACGATCTTCGGACCGGTGTAGCTCTGGCCCGAGGCCTGGAAGATCTCGCTCCAGCGATCGTCGATTTCGCCGAGGATGCCCGCGATCATGCTGCCCATCTCGTCGGTCGGCGCGCCGCGCTTGACCTGTCCGCCCGACGCCTGGCGGTCGGTCTGGACGGTCGGCGCCTGCTGGCCGCCGGTGAGGATTTCCGCGCCGCCGATCAGGACGCGCGGGTCGATGCCGAAGGCGTAGCCGAGCAAGCCGAGCACGATGATGGTGCCGATACCGAGCCCGCCACCGCCGCCCATCGGAATGCCGAGGCCGCCGCCACCGCCGCCTCCGCTGTCGTCGCGACGGTCTTCGACGTCGTCGCTGCGGCGGAAGTCATCATAACGCATGGCGGTTTCCCTTCATTCCCGTCGGCGAGCTCAATTCCCGTCGGTGACCTGACGCGACAGGCACGTAAAATTTCCATTCCGTTAATCAATAACCCGCCCGGCAAAAATTGCCTAGTGCGCGAATCCGCGGGGTCCGCACCTGATATCTGCGTCCCCCAAATCGAATCGCGGCCGATGATCGTCGGATGTCTTCCGAACAACGCGTTGATGCTGCAGCACGATGCGAATGCGGACGCACCAATTGCCATTCGAAAAGATGCTGCAATCTTTTGCGCAAAGATTTCCAATTAAGTCGATTTTTACTTTGCCCGGTCAAGGTGTGGTCAGTCGGTTGTTTAGTCCCGCGTCGCCGACAGCGTCGCCTGAGTCAGAGTTCTTGAGTCATGGTAGTGTCGCGTCGCGGGGCGTCTGCAAGGGCGCCCCGCACTAAATTTGAGAATGCCCCGTCGAGCCGCATCGTCATCGGCGATTGCGTCGCCGAGATGTCGAAGCTTCCGACAGGCTCGGTCGATCTGGTGTTCGCAGATCCTCCCTACAATCTGCAGCTCAAGGGCGATCTCAAGCGCCCCGACGAGTCGCATGTCGATGCCGTCAACGACGACTGGGACAAGTTCTCGTCGTTCGCCGCCTATGACGATTTCACCCGCGCCTGGCTGCTCGCCTGCCGCCGCGTGATGAAGCCGTCGGCGACGCTGTGGGTGATCGGCTCCTATCACAACATCTTCCGCGTCGGCTCGATCATGCAGGACCTCGGCTTCTGGCTGCTGAACGACATCGTGTGGCGCAAATCCAATCCGATGCCGAACTTCCGCGGCCGCCGCTTCACAAATGCGCATGAGACCATGATCTGGGCCGCGCGCGACGAGAAGGCCAAGGGCTATACGTTCAACTATGAAGTGCTGAAGGCGGCCAATGAGGACGTGCAGGCACGCTCCGACTGGCTGATCCCGCTGTGCACCGGCGAGGAGCGCCTGAAGGGCGATGACGGCAAGAAAGTGCACCCGACGCAGAAGCCCGAACAGCTTCTGGCGCGCGTGTTGCTGTCGTCATCGAAACCCGGCGACCTCGTGATCGATCCGTTCAACGGCACCGGCACCACCGGTGCTGTCGCCAAGCGCCTCGGCCGCAACTATATCGGCTTCGAGCGCGACCGGACCTACGCTGCTGCGGCCGAAGCGCGCATTGCCGCGGTCGAACCGTTGCCGGAAGAAACCATTGCGCCGTTCATGACCGCGCGCGAGGCGCCACGGGTCGCGTTCTCCGAACTGCTCGAGCGCGGCATGATCATGCCCGGCGCAAAACTGGTCGACGCCAAGAAGCGCCACGGCGCGCTGGTCCGCGCCGACGGCGCCATCATGCTCGGCGACAAGGTCGGCTCGATCCACCGCATCGGCGCGGTCGCGCAGGGCTCAGGCGCCTGTAATGGCTGGACCTTCTGGCACGTCGAGACCAAGAACGGCCTCAAGCTGATCGACGAGCTGCGCGCCGAGATCCGCTCCGGGATGGCGGCGGGCTGAGTTTCACCGGACCGTAGGATGGGTAGAGCGAAGCGAAACCCATCGCCTCCGTGCCGCCGATTGATGGGTATCGCTTCGCTCCACCCATCCTACGGCTATTGCGGCTCTGCGTCCTCGGCAGACCTGCAATGACGGCCTCTTGAACGCCTTGAAGCCCCGCTGATCGGACCTAGATATAGGCTGTCCGCTCCCATTTTGATTGACCACTCCGATGCGAAGACATTCCGATTCATTGCTGCTGGTGCCGCTGCTGCCGATCTTCCTGCTCGGCATGTTTCCGATGCTGTTGATCGGCCTCCTGGGCTTTTTCGGCCTGATCATTTTCGGCGTCCTCCTCGTCTCCGTTGGGCTGACCCTCGGCCTCGAGGCACATAGCGAGTTCAACGAAGAGATTATCGTGCACGGCTACGTGCGGGGGTCCGAACGCGCAACGCAGGTCTCCCACCTGCATGCCGCGACCCGCTCGGCAGTCGGGCTGGAGGTCGTGGGACTTGCTCTGATCGTCGCGGGCGTGGCGGGCTGGCTCTGGTTCGGCTGACCGGCGCGCGGCTTCTTCACAAACTCATTGCTTGCGCACTGCAGCAAAATTTGCGCATGAAGGGCCGCAAGCGGCCTCGCCATGCCGCGCCCGATGTCGACGGTCACAAAAGCCCCAGGGAGCCCTTTCATGCTGAAATTCTATTTCAACGGCGCGCCGAATCCGAACAAGGTCGCATTGTTCCTGGAGGAGTCCGAACTGCCCTTCGAGGCGATCCCGGTCGATACCCGGAAGGGCGAGCAGTTCGCGCCCGAATTCCTGAAAGTGAACCCAAACGGCAAGGTGCCGGCGATCGACGACGACGGCGTGTTCGTGTTCGATAGCAATGCCATCCTGCTCTATCTCGCCGAGGAGCACGGCCTGTTCCTGCCACCCAACACGCCGGCCAACCGCGCCGAGACGCTGTCGTGGCTGATGTTCATTGCGACCGGCCTCGGCCCCTATTCCGGCCAGGCGGTGCACTTCAAGCATGCCGCGCCAAAGGACCTCGAATACGCCCACAACCGCTACCAGTACGAGGCGCATCGCCACTACAAGATCCTCGACGACCACCTTGCCAAGTCGCGCTACATGGTCGGCAACAGCTATACGATCGTCGACATGGCGTTCTGGGGCTGGGCCCGGATGGCGCCGTACGTGCTCGGCGAGGAAGGCTATGCGAAATATCCGAACGTCAAGCGGCTGGTCGACGAGATCTCGGCGCGGCCCGCGGCGGCACGCGCGATCGCGCTAAAGGACAAGCACAGCTTCAAGGCCGAGATGGACGACGAGGCCCGCGGCATCATGTTCGGCCACCTCAAGTCCAAGGTGGCGTGACAAGCGCTGTCATTCCGGGGCACGCGCTTCGCGCGTGAACCCGGAATCCAGAGGTTGTTGCGCGAGATTCCGGGTTCGCGCCGACGCGCGCCCCGGAATGACGTCAAGCAAAACGGCGCCCTTGCGGGCGCCGTTTTCGTTTCTGCCGCATCGCTGCGGCATTCGGCTATCGCGCCGGAAACGCGCCCAGCGCCTTCTCGGTCAGAACCGAGTCGCAATATTCCCGGACCTCCTTGATCTTGCCGCCCTCGAACCGCAGCACCAGGCAATAGTCGTTGTCGTAGCGCGCCCCTGCCTTGGTCAGGTTGTTGCCCTTGGCCTCGACCGCGACGACGTCGCCGTCGGCAATGAAACGATGCGCGATGGTGCGGCCCCGCTCGACCAACCGCGAGCGGACATGGCCGTGCAGATCGTTGAGGATCGATTGCTTGCCGGTGAAGGTGCGTGACCAGGAATATTGCCCGGTCACGGTCCAGGTCGCGTCGTCGGCGAGGTTTGCCGTGAACAACGACCGCTCGCGCACCGCGGGATCGGGATCGCCCGCGATCGCAAACATCTCCTGCACCAGTTTCTTGTTGTCGGCGGCGCTCATGGCGGCTCTCCATTGACGGGTTGATCACCAATCATTGCCGCGCCGTCGTACATTCTTCCAATCGATAGGTGGTATGATATATATTCACCTGATGAATTTGAATGCCCTTGACCTCAATCTGCTGGTGGCGCTCGACGCGCTGCTCAGGGAGGCCAGTGTCAGCCGCGCCGCGATGCGGCTGCATTTGTCGCAGCCCGCGACCAGCCACGCGCTGCAGCGGCTGCGCGATCTGATCGGCGATCCATTGCTGGTGCGCAACGGCGCGCGGATGGAGCTGACGCCGCGGGCACAGGCGTTGCGCGGGCCGCTGGTGCAGGCGCTCGATCAGGTGCGCGCGCTGTTCGTCCCTGATGATTTCGACGCCGCGCGCAGCGAGCGGCACTTCCGGCTGATGATGCCGGACCTCGCGGTCGAACTGCTGATGCCGCCGCTGATGGAGAAGGTGACGCAGATCGCGCCGAACGTTACCATCGACGTGGTGCCGTGGCGAGGGCCTGCGATCTTCACGCCCGACTTCGCCCGCACCATCGATCTCGTGATTTCGATCGGCGATGCCTTCAAGGGCTTTCACCGCCAGCTTCTCTATACCGACAGCGACGCGCTCGCGGTGCGGCGCGGCCATCCGCTCGGCGCCAAGCTGAAGAAGCGCGACATCTTCCTCGCTGCGCGGCATGTCGCGGTCGTGATCCGCGGCCAGAACGAGGATTTGATCGACACCTGGCTGCGCACCAAAGGCATCGAGCGGCGGATCGCGCTGATCGTCTCAGGCTATATCGAGGCGCTGCACGTCACCGCGCGTACCGACCTCATAGCCTTCGTGCCGCGCCGGCTGATCTCGGCGCTGTCAAAACAACTGTCGCTGCTAACGGTGACGCCTCCGCTCGATCCCGGGATCGACGAGCAGCACATGTTCTACCCGACCCGCGCCCAGATGGACCCGGGCTCGCTCTGGCTGCGCAAGCTGATGCTGGAAACGGGGCGGGAGCTGGAGCGGCGGAAGGCATAGGGTTTGGCGTATTCTCTCCCCGCGTCGTCCCGGCGAAAGCCGGGACCCATAACCACCGATGTGAATTGGGGATGAAGGGCTGTGGCCCCAGCATGCGGCACAACCAAGATTTGGGGTGATGGGTCCCGGCCTGCGCCGGGACGACACCGAGTTTTTGGCTTACGCCAACTTTCCCTTACGCCTTCTGCTCGGCCAACACCTTCTGCACGGCCGGGCGGCTTTCCATCGCGGCGCGGTGGGCCTTCACCTTCGGCAGGGTCGCGAGATCGACGCCGTCACCATCGAGCCACAGGGTCAGCGTGTAGAGATAGGCGTCGCAGACGGTGTAGCTCTCGCCCATCACCCACGGGCCTTTCAGCATATCGCGCTCGATCAGGCCGAAGCTGGCGGCCATGGTCTTCGGGATCATCGTCTTCATGTCGGCAAACGAACTCTCGTCCGCCGCCCACCGATAGCCGCGCCCCTTGTGGGCGTGGTTCACATGGACGGTGGAGCAAAGATAGGAGTTGAAGGCCTGCACCTTGGCAAACTCAAACGCATCGTCGAGCGGCGCGAGCTTGGCCTGCGGGAAGGTCTGCGCGATGTAAGCCAGCACCGCCGGCGTCTCGGTCAGCACGCCGCGATCGGTCACCAGCGCAGGCACGCGGCCCTTCGGGTTGATCTTCAGATACTCCGGGCTGTTCTGCTGGTTGGTCTTGAAGTCGAGCCGTTCGGTCGTGTAGGGCGCGCCGGCCTCGGCCAGCGCGATGTGAGAGGCGAGCGCGCAGGTGCCGGGGACGTAATAGAGCTTGAGCATGGTGATGTCCTCTTCGGGCCTTGTCGGTTCAGGTGGACTCTGAACCCGGCCCGGGTTTTTGCTTTGCGGGCGGACGATAACGGCCCTCCTCTTCTCCGTCTATCCCCGGAAGTGCCATAGGCCCTTCGCGGTTGCCCACAACGGCGCTGTCGTGCCATGACCGTGGCCGATCAAGAGGACATCCTATGACGGTACTCATCGCGGGCGGCGGCATCGGCGGGCTGACGCTGGCGCTCAGCCTGCACCAGATCGGCGTTCCTGCGCGCGTGTTCGAGAGCGTGCCGGAATTGAAGCCGCTCGGCGTCGGCATCAATGTGCTGCCGCATGCGGTGCGCGAATTGATCGAGCTCGGCCTGCACGATCAGCTCGACGCTCTGGCGGTGCGGACCCGCGAGCTCGCCTATTTCTCCAAGCACGGCAAACCGATCTGGAGCGAGCCGCGCGGGCTCGAGGCCGGCTACAAATGGCCGCAATTCTCGATCCATCGTGGCCGGCTGCAACAGATCCTGCTCGATGCCGCGACCGAACGGTTGGGGCGTGAGAATATCCTCACCAGCCATCACCTCACCGGCTGGGCTGAAACCGCGGATGGCGTCCGCGCCGACTTCATCGATAAGGCGACCGGCAAACCGGCCGGCAGCCACAATGGCGCGATCCTGATCGCCGCCGACGGCATCCACTCCGCGGTGCGCAAAAAGCTCTATCCGACTGAAGGGCCGCCGATCTGGAACGGCCGCATCCTCTGGCGCGGCATCACGCGCGGCAACGCGTTCCTCAGTGGCCGCACCATGATCATGGCGGGCCACGAGATCCTGAAATTCGTCTGCTACCCGATCTCGAAGCAGGCCGGCCCCGACGGCAAATTCGACATCAACTGGGTCGCCGAGCGGCACATGCCGCCGACCTATCAGTGGCGCCGCGAGGACTATAACCGCACCGCAAAGCTCGATGAGTTCCTGCCGTGGTTCGAGAGCTGGAATTTCGACTGGCTCGACGTACCCGGCCTGATCCGGAATTGCCCGCACGCCTATGAATATCCGCTGGTGGATCGCGATCCGGTTTCGCAGTGGACCTTCGGTCGCGTCACGCTGATGGGCGATGCCGCGCACCCGATGTACCCGATCGGCTCCAACGGCGCCTCGCAGGCGATCCTGGACGCGCGCGTGCTGACCCGCGAGATCCTGGCCCTGGGGCCGACGCAGGCCGCGCTCGCAGCCTATGAGGCCGAGCGGCGGCCCGCGACCACCGATCTCGTGATGCTGAACCGCCGCAACGGCCCCGAGCAGGTGATGCAAATTGTTGAAGAGCGCGCGCCCGACGGTTTTGGCGTCGTCACCGAGGTGCTGTCGCAGCAGGAGCTGGAAGACATCGCCGCCAACTACAAGCGCGTCGCCGGCTTCCAGGTCGAAGGGTTGAACGCCAAGCCGCCGATCGTGCCGCGTGGGAGTGCGGTCTAACTCACCGCAGCGCCCGCGCCGCCTCCACCAGCCGAATGCTGTTCGTCGCTGTCGCGAGCAGCGTGCCATCTACGGCGGTCAGCCGGCCCGCGACGAACGCGATGGTCTTGCCGAGCTGGGTTACAGTCGCCTCGCCGGTGATCGGTCCGGGCTTTGCCGGCGCCAGGAAGTTCACCGTTATCGTGATGGTCGTGGTGTAGAGCCTGCCCTCGGTCATCACGAACACCGCCGGCCCCATCGTGTCGTCGAGCATCGCCGACAGCATGCCGCCCTGGATGAAGCCGGCGGGATTGCAGAAATCCGGCTTGCCGTCGAAGACGATCTTGATCCAGCCATCCTGCGGGCGTGCATCGACGAGGCGCCAGCCGAGCAATTTGGCGCAGGGCGGCATGGGGATGTGGTCGAGCGCGGTTGCGATCATGACGGCCTCCGTTGCTTGGGGCGTCGTAGCCGAGCCCTGCTGCCAGCATGGTGTCAGCAGAGTGAGCCGGCGCTAAAGATTGAGGCCGTGCGCGATGACCTTGCGCATCACGTTCGGCAACGCCTCGCCATCCAGCGTCGCGACCGGCACCCAGCGCATGCCGTCGGGCGCGCGGGTTCGCGACGGAACATTGGCGGTGTAGACCACCAGTTCCAGCGGGAAATGCGTGAACACGTGGGTGACGATTCCGGCCTTGCGGTGCCAACGCGTGACGCCCTTGAGCTCGGGCGCCTGCGCCAGCGCCGCTCTGTCCTGCTGCCCCGCAATCCACTCCGATCCCGGCACCTCGGTCATACCGCCGAGCAGGCCCTTTTCCGGGCGCGAACGCACCAGCAACTCGCCGCCCCGCGTCACCACAAAGGCCGCGCCACGGCGCAAGGTGCCGCTCTTCTTCGGTGCCTTGCGCGGGAAGGTTTCCTGATCGCCGCGCGCGCTCGCCGCGCAGTCGTCGTTGAGCGGACATAGCGAGCAGGCCGGTTTCTTCGGCGTACAGATTGTAGCGCCCAAATCCATCAGCGCCTGCGCGCTATCGCCGGCGCGAGACGAACCGAGCAGGGTCGCAGCCAGTTGCTGTATCCGCGGCTTTGCCTGCGGCAGCGATTCCTCGACCGCGTAGAGCCGCGAGATCACCCGCTCGATATTGCCGTCCACCGGCATGGTGCGCCGGTCGAACGCGATCGCCGCGATCGCAGCCGCGGTGTAGGGCCCGATCCCCGGCAGCGCGCGCAGGCCGTCCTCGGTGTCGGGGAAGACCCCGCCATGGTCGTTGAGCACTGCGACCGCGCAGGCATGCAGGTTGCGCGCCCGCGAATAATAGCCGAGCCCGGCCCACATCCGCAGCACGTCGTCGAGCGAGGCGCGGCCGAGCGCCGTCACGTCGGGCCAGCGCGACACGAATTTCTCGAAATAGGGCCCGACCGCCTTGACCGTGGTCTGCTGCAGCATGATCTCGGACAGCCACACCCGGTACGGATCGGCCAGCTCCCCCGCCACCGCCCGCCATGGCAGCCGCCGGCGATGGCGGTCGTACCAGGCCAGCAGCAGTGCCGGGCGATCGGCGCCATCGTTGGTCAGTTTCGTTTTGGCGGCTGCGCGAGAACTCATGGACCTACCTTAAGGCCCCGACGCAAATCTCTCCACGTCATGCCCGGGCTTGACCCGGGCATCCACGTCTTTCTTCTTTGGAGTCGTCCAATTCCTCACGCGAACGGCAGGTATGCTATAAGCCCCCATGTCCAGACCCGGCCCGATCAGCGCAAAGCCCCTGTCCATCCTGCTCAACGACGTCTTCAGCGACGCCTACGCCAAGCAGGGCTTTGCCGCGCGCGAGCTGGTGACGCGCTGGAGCGAGATCGCCGGCGAGCGGATCGCGGCCTATTGCGAACCGCTGAAGATGCAGTGGCCGCGGCCGGTCGAGGGGCAGCCGCAGGAGCCGGCGACGCTGGTGTTGCGGGTCGAGGGGCCGATGGCGCTGGAGATCCAGCACTCCTCCGACGTCATCCTGGAGCGGGTCAACCGCTTCTTTGGCTGGCATGCGGTCGGCCGATTGACGATCCGGCAGGCACCCTTGTCGCGCCGCAACCAGCCGAAGCCGCGCCGCGCGCCGGACCCGAAAGCGGTGGCCAGGGAAGCCGAAGACCTGAAAGCGGTGGAGGACGAGGATTTGCGCGCCGCGCTAGCCAGGCTGGGTGCCTCGATCAAGCGAAATTGACGCTTTTCGGCGGCCAGCCCGCGACGACCCGCCATTGCCACAATGGCCGTTTCAAGCTAGCGAAGGCTTCTTTTTCGGAACCTCATTCCGGCGTGAATGCGCCGATCCGGGAGCTGACCTTGATCATCACGCGCCGCGCCTTCACCACCGCTCTCTCGCTGACCGGCCTTGCCGCCCTCGCGGGCCTCTCGCCGTTCCGCCTGATCACCGACGCGTTCGCGCAGAGCGCCACCGATGTCGCCAAACCGCAGTCGCTGCCCGACATGGGGCTCGGCCCGCAAGACGCCAAGGTCACCATCACCGAATACGCCTCGATGACCTGCCCGCATTGCGCCAACTTCAACGAAACCGTGTTCCCGAAGATCAAGTCGGCCTACATCGACTCGGGCAAGGTCCGCTACGTGTTCCGCGAATTCCCGCTCGACATCAAGGCCGCCGCCGGCTCGATGCTGGCGCGCTGCATCGCCAAGGACGACGCGCCGAAATTCTACGCCGTGATCGACCTGCTGTTCCGCCAGCAGAACGACTGGGTGATCAAGAACACCACCGAGACGCTGACGCGGATCGGCAAGCAGGCCGGCCTCAACCAGCAGCAGGTCGAGGACTGCCTCAAGGACCAGACGCTGCTCGACAAGATCGCCGCCGATCAGAAATACGCCAACGACGTGCTGAAGGTGAATTCGACGCCGACCTTCTTCATCAACGGCGAAATGCTGAAGGGCGAGACCTCGTTCGAGGAATTCAGCAAGAAGATCGATCCGCTCCTGAAGAGCTGATCATCGGCCTCCGAATCGATCGATGTCGCGCCGAGCCACTTCACGGTCCGGCGCGATAATCGTGGATGGCGTTGCGACCGCCGCGCGAGCACCCGCATCATTTCGCTGTTGAAAACCTGATTCGCGCGAAGTGGATTCTTGACGGCGCGCTGGACCGCAAAACAGCGGCAAAACCCTGCAAATCCCTTGTAAATCCCTTGGGAAAAGCCGGGTCAAGCGGTTGCCCTCGCGCGCCGGCCTCGCCATTGTCCCGCTCCATGAGAGCTGTACGCAGCTTATCACCCACACACCGACATTGCCTTCCATGGTATTGTCACGGCAGGGAGATTCGCGCCCGGCCAAGCGAGATTTGTGTTCATGAAGCTCACGCGCCTTCGCCTCCACGGTTTCAAGTCGTTCGTTGAACCCACCGACTTCATGATCGAGCCGGGCCTGACCGGCGTCGTCGGACCGAACGGCTGCGGCAAATCCAATCTGGTCGAAGCGCTGCGCTGGGCGATGGGCGAGACCTCGCACAAGTCGCTGCGCGCCGCCGACATGGACGCGGTGATCTTCGCCGGTTCCGGCAATCGCCCGGCGCGTAACCACGCCGAAGTGGTGATGACGATCGACAACTCCGATCGCTCGGCGCCGGCCGCGATGAACGACAGCCAGCTGCTCGAAATCTCCCGCCGCATCGAGCGGGAGGCCGGCTCGGTCTACCGCATCAACGGCCGCGACGTCCGCGCCCGTGACGTCCAGATCCTGTTTGCCGACGCCGCCACCGGCGCGCGCTCGCCGGCACTGGTCCACCAGGGCAAGATCGGCGAGATCATCCAGGCCAAGCCCGAGCAGCGCCGCCGCGTGCTGGAAGACGCCGCCGGCGTCGCCGGCCTGCACGCCCGCAGGCATGAAGCGGAACTGCGGCTCAGGGCGGCCGAGACCAACCTCACGCGTGTCGAGGACGTGATCGGCCAGCTCTCCGGCCAGATGGACGGCCTGAAGAAGCAGGCCCGCCAGGCGATCCGCTACCGCGAGGTCGCGGCCAAGGTGCGCAAGTCCGAGGCCATGCTGTACCATCTGCGCTGGATCGAGGCGAATGCCGACGTCAACGATGCCGCGCAGACCCATGATCTCGCCGTGCGCGAGATGGCCGAGCGCACCCGCGAGCAGGCCGAAGCCGCCCGCATCCAGGCGATCCGCGCTTCCGAACTGCCAGCGCTGCGCGACGCCGAAGCCCGCGCCGCCGCCGGCCTGCAGCGCCTGACCAATGCGCGCGAACTGCTCGACCGCGAGGAACAGCGCGCCAAGGAGCGCGTCGGCGAGCTCGATCGTCGCCTCACCCAATTTGCCGGCGACATCGCGCGCGAGCAGCAGCAGACCTCGGATGCCGACATCGCGCTGCAGCGGCTCGACACCGAAGATTGCGAGCTGAAGGAAGAGATCAAGTCGCGCGTCGAGAAGCGTTCCGGCGTCGACGAGCGCGTTGCAGAATCCGAAACCATGCTGGCCGCGATCGAGCGCCAGTTCACCGAGCTGACCACGCAGCTAGCCGACCTCACCGCGAAGCGCAACCAGCTCGAGGCTGGCGTCCGCACCCATCGCGACCGGCTGGCGCGGCTCGATCAGGAGATCGCCAACGTCCAGGCCGAGGAAGAAAAGCTCGCGCAGGAAACCGGCAATCTCGGCGACATCGACGCGCTCGCGGCCACCATGGAGACCGCGCAGCAGACCCTGGCCGAATCCGAGGCCGCGGTGCAGGCCAACGAAACCCATCACGTCGCCGCGCGGCAGACGCTGGAATCATCCCGCTCGCCGCTCGCGGAAGCAGAGAAGCGCGTGCAACGGCTGGAGACCGAGGCCCGCACCATCTCCAAGCTGGTCAACAGCGAGACCAAGAATCTGTGGCCGCCGATCATCGACGGCATCACGGTCGCCAAGGGTTACGAGAAGGCGATCGGCGCCGTGCTCGGCGACGATCTCGACGCGCCGGTCGATCCGTCGGCGCCAATGCGCTGGACCAATGCCGGAGCTACGGGCGAAGACCCCTCGCTGCCCGACGGCGTCGAGCGCCTCGCCGACCGTGTGCAGGCCCCGCCCGAACTGGCGCGGCGGCTGGCGCAGATCGGCGTCATCACAAAGGAACGCGGCGCGGCGCTGGTGTCGCAGCTCAAGACCGGCCAGCGGTTGGTAACGCTCGAAGGCGACGTCTGGCGCTGGGACGGTTTCGTCGCCGACGCGCATGCCCCGACCGGCGCCGCGCGGCGCCTCGCCGAACGCGCCCGTCTCATCGATATCGAGCACGATCTGGAGCAGGCCCGCATCGACGCGGCCGCCAAGCGCGAGGCGCTTGAGACGGCGGAAGCGGAGCTGCGGACCGCCGCCGCAGCCGAGGCCGCGTCCCGCGAGGCCGTACGCGCCGCCCGCCGCGAGGCCGAGGCCGCCCGCGAGCGTCATGCCACGACCGAGCGCGAGATCAACCGCCATGCCGCGCGCAAGTCGGCTCTGACCGAGGCACACACCCGCGTCGCGGCCGACCGCGCCGAGGCCGAGGCCGCGCATGAGAGCGCGGTCGGGGCTCTGACCGAACTGCCGCCTGGTGTCGAGACCGAGACCCAGCTCGCCGCGGTCCGTGCCGAGATCGATAACCAGCGCCGGGCCGCAGCCCAGGTTCGCGCCGAGGCGCAGGCGCTCGCCCGCGAGGCCGAGCTTGCCGACCGCCGCGTGCAGGCGATCCTCGCTGAGCGCAGCGATTGGCAGAACCGCAAGACCAGCGCCGCCTCCCAGGTCGAGACCATCGAGGCCCGCATCGCCGAGGTCTCGATCGAGCGCGAGGAACTCGCCAACGCGCCGGAAGTGTTCGCCGAGAAGCGTAGTGCGCTGATCACGGAGATCGAGCATTCCGAGAGCGATCGCCGCATCGCAGCCGACGCGCTCGCCATGGCGGAGACCGCAATGGCGGAAACCGACCGCGCCGCGAAAATCTCGCTCGAAGCCTTCTCCAGCTCCCGCGAAGCCACCGCGCGCGCCGAAGAGCGGATGGAAGGTACCCGCCGCCGCCTCGCCGATATCGAGCGCGAGATCCACGACATGCTCGAGGTCGAGCCGCAGGCGGTCGTCGCCATGGCCGAGATCGAGCCGGGCGCGGAGTTGCCGCCGGTCGGTCAGGTCGAGGAAGAGCTCGAGAAGCTGCGCCGCGACCGCGAGCGCCTTGGCGCCGTCAATCTGCGCGCCGAGGAAGAGCTCAAGGAAGTCGAGACCCAGCACACCGCGCTAACCACCGAGCGCGACGACCTCGTCGAGGCGATCAAGCGGCTGCGCCAGGGCATCCAGAGCCTCAACCGCGAGGCCCGCGAGCGCCTGTTGACCTCGTTCGAGATCGTCAACAGCCACTTCAAGCGTCTCTTCACCGAGCTGTTCGGCGGTGGCGAAGCGGCGCTGCATTTGATCGAGAGCGACGATCCGCTCGAAGCCGGCCTCGAGATCATTGCCAAGCCACCCGGCAAGAAGCCGCAGACGCTGTCGCTGCTGTCGGGCGGCGAGCAGGCGCTGACGGCACTGGCCTTGATCTTCGCGGTGTTCCTCACCAACCCGTCGCCGATCTGCGTGCTGGACGAAGTCGACGCGCCGCTCGACGACCACAACGTCGAACGGTTCTGCACCCTGCTGCACGAGATGACGTCGTCGACGGAAACCCGCTTCATCATCATCACGCACAATCCGATCACGATGGCGCGGATGAACCGGCTGTTCGGCGTCACCATGGCCGAGCGCGGCGTCTCGCAACTGGTCTCGGTCGACCTGCAGGGTGCGGTGGAAATCCTCGACCAGAACGTGGCGTAGGATTGCGCCTCAGCCGTCATTGCGAGGAGCGATAGCGACGAAGCAATCCATGCTTCAGCAAGCGGTACTATGGATTGCTTCGCTTCGCTCGCAATGACGTGGGGGCCACATGACCTCTCCTGACCTGCCTGCCGAATTGAGATCCGCCCTCAACGCCAGGCTTGCGGGCCTCTCCCGCAGCGATGCGGCCAGCCGCGCCGCGGTGATCTCGCAGACCTATCGCGAAGGCGGCGGCTCCGGCACGATCAAATCGGAGACCGATGCGCTCGCCTACGCGCTGGCGCGAATGCCGGCGACATATGCGGCGGTCGTCGCAAGCCTGAACGCGCTCACCGAGATCCGGCCGGATTTTGCACCGACGAGCCTGCTCGACGTCGGCGCCGGACCGGGGACAGCGACCTGGGCAACGGCCGAAGCGCTTTCATCGCTGCAACACTTCGCCCTGCTTGATGCCAACGGCGCCTTGCGAACCCTGGCGCTAGAACTCTTTCACGACAGCACGCGCCTGCGCGATGTCGGATATGAGCTCGGGCAAGCTCGCGCGTTGCTCGCGCAGGCCGAAGCGGCCGACCTCGTCATCGCGAGCTACATGATCGGCGAGATCGGCGATGCCGAGCGAACGGCGCTGGCCGAGACGCTGTGGTCCAAAACCAAGGACACGCTCTTGGTCGTCGAACCCGGCACGCCCGCGGGCTATGCCCGGATCATCTCACTCCGCGCACGATTGATCGCAGCCGGCGCCCACGTCGCCGCGCCCTGCCCGCACGACGGCGCGTGCCCGCTGGTTGCGCCCGACTGGTGCCACTTCAGCCAGCGCCTGCAGCGCTCGCGCGCGCACAAGCAGATCAAGGGCGCCGAGCTGCCGTTCGAGGACGAACGATTTGCCTACGTCGCACTGACGCGCACGCCGGTGACGGCGCGGCCGTCCCGCGTGCTGGCGCAGCCCATGGTCGGCAAGGTCGAGATTTCGGCCAAGCTGTGCACCGCCGAAGGCGTCGTTGTTGCAAAGGTCCCGCGTCGCACCAAGGCCGACTACGCCCGTGCCCGGCGATGGCGATGGGGCGATGCGGTTCAGGCATCCATTGCGGGTCGTCCCGGCGAAGGCCGGGACCCATAGCCACCGAAGTGTGTTGTGAGCGAAGCCGACACCGCTTGTGCCCCTTCCGCCGGCTGCGGCGTATGGGTCCCGGCCTTCGCCGGGACGACGGAATAGATTGAACTAGTTCGGCACTTTGTCCGACCAAGGCTCTGCCCACCTCTTCCCGGCAGGCTGTAGCGTGCCCTGATATGGGCTACGGTGCCGCCGTTTCGTCCCATCAGGAGCTTTCCCGTCATGTCGACCAGCTGGATCGTTATCGGCGTCATCGTCGTTCTCGTGCTGTTTGCGTTCGGCGCCTATAACCGGCTGGTCGCGCTCGGCCAGCGCGTCAGCCAGGCCTTCGCCGACATCGACGTGCAGCTCAAGCAACGTCACGATTTGGTCCCGAACCTAGTCGAGACCGTGAAGGGCTATGCCTCCCATGAGCGCGGTACGCTCGATGACGTGGTGAAGGCGCGGGGCGCCGCGATGTCGGCGCAGGGGCCCGCACAGGTATCCGCCGCGGAAAACCAGCTCTCCGGCGCGCTCGGCCGGCTGATCGCGCTGTCGGAGGCCTATCCGGACCTCAAGGCCAATACCAACTTCCAGCAGCTCGCAACCGAGCTCTCCGACCTCGAGAACAAGATCGCCGCCAGCCGCCGCTTCTTCAACAATGCGGTCCAGGAATACAACACCGGCATCCAGCAGATGCCGGCCGCGCTGTTTGCCGGCATGTTCGGCTTCACCCGCAAGGACTTCTTCGATCTCGGCGCCAGTCGCACTGAGGTCGAGGTCGCGCCGAGCGTGAAGTTCTGAGGCGCCGCGCGCGTCCGGCGAAAGCAGCCCGCTCATGGCCGCCTATGGTCTCTACACGCATATCGCATCGAACAAGTTTCGTTCGATGCTGCTGCTCGCGGGCCTGTTCCTGCTGATCTACGTGCTGGTCTATGCCGGCGCGCTGGTCGCCGAGGTGATGACCAATGGCGGCCGCCCGGTCGATTACTACCTGACGCGGGCCTCGCGCGACCTCGTCTCGGCCTTCCCCTGGGCGACGATCGCCGCCGTGGCCTGGATCGTGATCGCCTATTTCTTCCACCAGAACATGATCGATGCCATCACCGGCGGCGAAGCGGTGACGCGGCAGCAGCAGCCACGGCTCTACAATCTCCTGGAAAACCTCTGCATCTCGCGCGGCATCCCGATGCCGAAGCTCAAGGTGATGGACAGCCCGGCGCTGAATGCGTTCGCGGCCGGGCTGAACCGGCGGCAATATTCCATCACCGTCACGTCTGGCCTCTTGAAGGCGCTTGATGACCAGGAGATCGAGGCCGTGCTCGGCCACGAGCTCACCCACATCAAGAACGGCGACGTCCAGCTGATGGTGGTCGCCGTGATCATCGCCGGCGTGGTCGGATTCTTCGGAGAAATGTTCTTCCGCGTCTTCACAAATCTGTCGTGGAGCTCGGGCGGCCGCTGGTCGTCCTCATCGTCATCCTCCTCTTCATCGTCCTCGTCGTCTGACCGCAAGGGTTCCGGCGGCGGCGCGATCATCGTCATCATCATTGCGGTCGCGCTGATCATGCTGGCCTGGCTGCTGTCGCAGGTGGTCAAGCTGGCGTTGTCGCGCTCGCGCGAGTTCCTCGCCGATGCCGGCTCGGTCGAGCTGACGAAAAATCCCGATGCGATGATCTCGGCGTTGCGCAAGATCGAGAACCGCGGCGAGCTGCCGGGCGCGACCTCGGCGGTGATGGAACTCTGCCTCGACAATCCGCGCGAGGGCTTTGCCGACCTGTTCGCGACCCATCCGCCGGTGCAATCCCGGGTCGATGCGCTGGTGAAATATGCCGGCGGACACGATCCGGGCTACTTGGCATTGCCCGATGAAACCTCGCACGAGACGGCAACACAGGACGACCCGGGTGCGGACGGAGACCAGCCTGCGCCGGTCCCCCATGGCCCATGGGGTGACGCCACCAATGCACCGCCGAGCAGTCCGCCGCCTCTCCCGGGCACCAGCCCGACGCAGGGACCGTTGGGTCCGCTACGGGGCCCTTGGGGCCGCCGCGTCTGAAGTCAGCCCCAGCCCTTTCGTTCCATTAAGGAAATCCCCACCAAACCCATCACGGGCACCTTAAGGAATTGAATTCTCCCTCGTTTCTGCCATGTTCGCGCCCAAAGCAGGTGTGGGGACTCGCCGATCGCCCTCGCGATCGGGAGCGCGCTTCAAGGGATTTCCATGGCAAAGCCGGTCGTGATCGTGGTGGGCGCCGATAAGGGCGGGGTCGGCAAGACCACCGTCTCGCGGACGCTCCTGGACTATTTCAGCGCCAACAACGTGCCGACCCGGGCGTTCGACACCGAATCGCCGCGCGGCACGCTGATGCGCTTCCACCCCGACATCACCCAGATCGTCGACATGACGACGACCGCGGACCAGATGAAGATCTTCGATACGCTGAATGCCGGTACCTCGGTCACCGTGATCGACGTCCGCGCCGGCCTGTTGTCGCCGGCGCTGGCCTCGCTGCGCGATATCGGCTTCCTCGATGCGGCGCGATCCGGCCAGATCACCTTCGCCGTGTTCCATATATTGGGCCCCTCGATCGCCTCGCTGGACGAGATCGCCGAGACCGCGAATTTCATGCAGGGCGCGAAATACTATTTGGTGAAGAACTTCATCAACGACACCCAGTTCTTCCAATGGGACCAGGCGACCTATAACTCCTATTTCCACCGCATCAAGGACGCCACCGAGCTCACGATCCCCAAGCTCAACGAAATGGCCTATGAGCAGGTCGAGGTCTCCTCGGTGCCGTTCCTCAAATTCGTCGCCAACAAGGGCACGAATGACGAAGCCGCGAACTATTCCTTCGTGCTGCGCGGCTATGTCCGGCACTGGCTGGCCAATGTCTGGAGCGAGTTCGACCGGATCAAGCTGACCGACCTGGTCGGCGGCAAGTCGACCACCCGCGGCGGTGAAAAATAGTCCTGTCGACGGCCGCGACAGGGCTGGATTGGGCGGAAATTTGGCCTGATATATCCGGCGATGTCATCCACGCCACTTTACATTATCTGCTCGTCCCGCCCGCAGGTCGGCAAGACGCTGATCGCGCGGCTGTTGAGCGAATTCCTGCTGCTGAAGAATGGCGCGGTGGTTCCCTTCGACATCAATCTGAAGGAGCCGTCGCTGCTCGACTATTTGCCTGGCATCACCGAGACCGCCGACGTGATCGACACCTACGGCAAGATGCAGCTGATGGACCGGGTCATCGTCAATGACGGCACCGCCAAGGTGATCGACCTCGGCTACCACGCCTTCGACGAATTCTTCAAAATGTGCGACCAGATCGGGCTGATGAAGGAGGCGATGCGCCGCGGCGTCGCGCCGGTCATCCTGTTCGTCGCCGATACCGACCGTGCCTCGGTGCGCGGCTACCAGACGATCCAGCCGCTGATCCCGCCGAATGCGCTGGTCGTGGTCGACAATGAATTCGTGGTGCGCGGCGAGCTGCCGCCTGTGATGTCCCGCAGCCGCGTGCTCCGCTTCGCCGCGCTGCCGGTGTTCTTGAAGACCTATATCGATCGCTTGAACTTCTCCTTCACCGGCTATCTGCGCCAGGAGAAGGATTCATCGACCGAGCTGCATCAATGGATCCGCCGCAGCTACACCACATTCCGCGATCTCGAATTGAGCATGCTGCTGCAGAGGTCGTGACCGTCGTCCCGGCGAAGGCCGGGACCCATAGCCACAGCTATCCGTTTGGCGAACGCTGGGGCCACAGCATTTCTTCACCACCCACATTTGTGGTTATGGGTCCCGGCCTTCGCCGGGACGACGTGTGGAGGGTTGTCGCTAAACCTCAATGCCCCTCGAACGCCATCAGCGTGCGCACCGGGACGTTCATCGCACGCAGCTTGGCGGCGCCGCCGAGATCGGGCAGGTCGATGATGAAGCAGGCGGCGACCACGTTGGCGCCGATCTGGCGCAGCAACTTCACCGCGCCTTCCGCGGTGCCGCCGGTCGCGATCAGATCGTCGACCAGGATGACGCGCTCGCCGGGCTGCACCGCGTCGGCATGCATCTCCATTTCGTCGAGACCGTATTCCAGCGAATAGGCGATCCGCACCGTGGTGTGCGGCAGCTTGCCCTTCTTGCGGATCGGCACGAAGCCGGCGGAGAGCTGGTGCGCCACCGCGCCGCCGATGATGAAGCCGCGCGCTTCGATGCCTGCGACCTTGTCCATTTTTGAGCCGGCCCAGGGCTGCACCAGCTCGTCGACCGCGCGGCGAAACGCGCGGGCGTCCGCCAGCAGCGTGGTGATGTCGCGAAACAGGATGCCCGGCTTCGGGTAATCCGGGATGGTGCGAACGGTCGACTTGATGTCGTCGTCAAAGGTCATGGATCTCGCAATCCTCAATTGGCCGGCGGGTTGAGCCGGAATGCATTCTCGACAATACGCAAGCCCACCTCGTTGCCGAGTGACATCAGCGATTCCGGATGGAATTGGACGCCGCCGACCGGCAAGGTCTTGTGCTCGATTACCATCGCGACGCCGTCTTCGGTGGTCGCAGTCACCGTCAGCACGTCGGGCACGCTGTCGCGCTCGACAAAGAGCGAGTGGTAGCGGCCGATCACGATCTCATTGGGCAAGTTCTGCATCAAGCGCCCGCCGCGCACCTGGACCCGCGAGGGACGGCCATGCGCGGGCTGGCTAAGCTGGCCGAGCTGGCCGCCAAAATATTCGCCGATCGCCTGCACGCCGAGGCAGACGCCGAAGATCGGCAGCTGCTTCTCCAGCGCGGTGCCGATGGTTTTGGAGATGCCGAAATCCTCGGGCCTGCCAGGCCCTGGCGACAGCACCAGCAGGTCCCAGCCCTTCCGCTTCAGCATGTCCTGGGCGTGGATGTGCCTGACCACGGTGACGTTGGCGCCGACCTGGCGGAAGTAATCCGCCAGCATGTGCACAAAACTGTCGTCGTGATCGATCAGCAGCACGTTCTTGCCGGAGCCGGTGGCGTCGGGCGCGAAATCCGACAGCGGCGTCGGCGGATCGCCGCGCAGCGCCTGGAACAGCGCCGACGCCTTGACCTGGCATTCGCGGTCCTCGGCCGCCGGATCGGAGTCAAAGAGGCAGGTTGCGCCGACGCGGACTTCGGCAAGGCCGTCCTTCATGCGGATGGTGCGGATGGTGAGGCCGGTGTTGATGCTGCCATCGAAATTCACCGCTCCGATCGCGCCCGCATACCAGCGCCGCGACGAGCGCTCGTGGTCTTCGACAAACTGCATCGCCCACAATTTCGGCGCGCCTGTCACCGTCACCGCCCAGGCATGGGTCAGGAAGGCATCGAGCGAATCGAAGCCCGGCCGCAGCATGCCCTCGACGTGATCGACGGTGTGGAACAGTTTTGAGTAGGTCTCGATCTGGCGCCGTGCCAGCACCTTGATGGTGCCGGGCACGCAGACGCGCGCCTTGTCGTTGCGGTCGACGTCGGTGCACATGTTGAGCTCGAACTCGTCCTTCTCCGAGTTCAAGAGCTTGCGGATCTGCTCGGCATCGCCGATCGAGTCCAAGCCGCGCGCGATCGTGCCCGAGATCGGGCAGGTCTCGACGCGGCGGCCGTCGGAGCGCACGAACATCTCCGGCGACGCCGAGACCAGGAATTCGCCCTCGCCGAGGTTCATCAACGCGCCATAGGGCGACGGGTTGATGCGGCAGAGTCGCTGGAACACTTCCGCCGGCGAGCGCTCGCAGGGCTCGGCGAACAGCTGCCCGGGCACCGCCTCGAACAAATCGCCGCGCGCAAACGCCGCGCGCGCGACCTCGACCGTCGCCTGGTATTCGCCCGGCGCGTGATCGGCAAAGCCTTGCCGCGGTGACTTGGCATAGACGCTGACAGCGGTGTCGTGCGGCAGGCCCGCGGTGGACTTGCCCTTCCAGGCGAATTCGTAAGCAAGCACCACGCCGCGGCCGGTGGCGCGGTCATAGGCCAACAGACGGTCCGGCACGTAGAGCACGATGTCACGCTGATCGGCTTCGCGTGCCCGCTTCTGCACGAGGTCCTCGATCTGGAACACGAGGTCATAGGCAAAGGCGCCGAACAGGCCGAGCAACGGATCGGCGCTGGAGGAGAACGCCGCCACCATGTCGCGCACCAGCGACATCACGCTGGCGCGGCGGGTTCGCTGGTCCTCGTCGACCGGCGCGGCGCCGCGGATGATGTGACCGGCGAGCGTTGTCGCGCTTCTCTCGGAGATGACGACGCAGGGCTCGCGCAGGACGTCGCCGAGGAAGGCGATCAGCACCTCGCCGCGCGGGTTCAACGCCTTGAGCGTGAAGTTGGTGCCTGATGTCTCCAGCACCAGCGGCGGATCGGCAAAGCCGAGATCGAAGCTCTCGTAGCGGCCCGGCACCGTCGTGCCCGAGGACAGCACCACGCCGCGGCGGCGGTCCAGGAGTGCGATCAAATCGTCGAGGCGATTGGCGCCGCCGCTGAACTGCTCGACCACGCGCACAACCGCAAGGCCGCCGTTGGTGAGATATTCGCTGTTGGCCGGCAGGGAGAAGGCAGTCCTGTTCATGTGATCCTCTTACGAGACTTGCCGAGAGAGCGCCACACAGGACAAACGAAGGGCCGTCGCACTGCGATGGCGACCTTCGACGTTTCAGAGAAATGAAATCGCACCGGCCACCTATGAGAAGGTGGGCCACCAAAGACGGGATGGACTGGCAACGGTGCGCATGGCCGTTACTCACCATCCGCCGCGGGCCGTGTCAAGGGAGGGCCTGCCGCCCTGCCCCACGCTGGGACGGCTTTTTCCGGTTTGAAAGGACGCAAATCCGCGTAGGATTTGCGTTAACGGCGGGTCCTCGACCGCCCAAAAAACAGACAACAGGCGGAGGCGCGCAGATGACGATTTTGGGTCTCGGATATGCCGGGTTCGGCTCGGATGCACTCGACGACTGGCGGCAGTTCGGCACCGGCCTGGTCGGACTGCAGGCGATCGAGCGCGGCAATTCGCTGCTCGCGTTCCGGATGGATGACCGCAAGCAGCGCATCATCATCGACCGTGCGCAGGGCGAAGGCTCGCGCTTCTTCGGCTGGGAGGTGGCGGATAACGCTGATCTCGACGCGCTGGCGGCGCGGCTCGAGCAAGCCCGCGTTGCCGTCACCGCCGAGCCGCAAGCGTTGGCGGATGCGCGGCGGGTGCGCGGCCTGATCTCGTTCAGGGATCCGGCCGGCAACCGCCTTGAAGCGTTCCATGGTGCCGAGATCGACGACACGCCGTTCAAGCCGGGGCGATCGATCTCGGGTTTCCGCACCGGGCCGCAGGGTCTTGGTCACGCCGTGCTGACGGTCGAGCATCTCGCACCGGTCATGGCCTTCTATGTCGACGTGCTCGGCTTCGGCCTCAGCGACTACATCGAAAAGCCGTTCCGCGCCTATTTCTTCCACATCAATCCGCGTCACCACTCTCTCGCGCTGATCGAGACCGGCACCAACGGCATGCATCATCTGATGGTGGAATTGTTCTCGCTCGACGATGTCGGCCAAGCCTACGACATCGCGCAGAAGGAAGACCGGGTCAACGTCACGCTCGGCCGTCACACCAACGATCTGATGACCTCGTTCTACGCCAAGTCGCCGTCATCCTTCATGGTCGAATGCGGCTGGGGCGGCCGCGAGATCGACCCAGTTAACTGGACACCATTCGAGATGTATGACGGCCCGAGCCTGTGGGGCCATGAGCGCGTCTGGCTCTCGCCGGAAGACCGCGCGGTCGCCCGCGAGATGCGCATGCGCGCCGCCGCCGAGGGCAAGCGCGCGCCGGTGCAGGTGATGGAAGGCAATTTCAAGCTGATGGCGGGGACATGCCCGTGGTGGGACGGGGTCCGCGACAACAACTGAGAACGGTAGCCCAGATGGAGCGGGGCGAAATCCGGGCTACGAGCTAAAGCCGTATCGCTTCCAAAGCGCCGCCATTTCCTCATCGCTTGCGAACTCACCGCGCTTGGCCTGATCGAGGCCTTCGAGCACGGCCGCGCGATGCTCCGCAGGCACGACGAACACGTCGTGGTGCTCGCGACTGTCACTCGATTCCTGGGCCATTGGATGCGTTGTCGTCCTTCACCCCAAATGCTTCCTGAAGAACTCCGTGGCCCGGCCCCAGGCCAGTTCCGCACACTGGCGGTCGTGCACCGACAGGCGCTGCTCGTTGCCGAAACCGTGTTCGGCGTCATAGCGGAACAGCTCCAGCGATTTGCCGGCGGCCTTCATCGCTTTCTCAAAGCCATCGACCAGTGCTGGCGTGCACCAGTCGTCCTTGGTGGCAAAATGCCCCTGCAGCGGAATTTTAACATCCGCCGGCTTGGCCGCCTGCTCCGGCGGAATGCCGTAGAAGACGACGCCGGCCGCCAGTTCCGGGATCTTGGTGGCGCCGATGATGGTCACCGCGCCGCCGAGGCAGAAGCCGGTCAGGCCGACCTTGGTGCCACTCTTGGCAAGGTATTGCGCGGCGCCGCGCACGGTCTGCGTGGTGGCGTCCATGAAGTCGAGCGAGTTCATCTCTTTGCCGGCCGCGTCGGTGTCGTGATACGGCACCACCGTGCCCTTGTAGAGATCGGGCGCCAGCGCATCGAAGCCGGCCAGCGCGAAGCGGTCGCACATTCCCTTGATCTGGTCCTGCAGCCCCCACCATTCCTGGATCACGACCACGCCCGGCGCATTGCCGCGCGCGGCATTGGCGAGATAGCCGTTGGCGTCCTTGCCGTCCGGACGCTTGAAGCTGATGCTGGTACCCATGAGTTCCTCCGCAATGTTTGCCGGCTGATTGGCCGGCATTCTGTCCGCACTCCGTGACGGACGCAATTGACGACACCGTCATTCCGGGGCGATGCGGTAGCATCGAACCCGGAATCTCGAGATTCCCCGGTGTGCAATTGCGCACCTGAGGTTCACGCTTCGCGTGCCCCGGAATGACGGGCATCAAAAAAACAAAAAAGCCCCCGAAGGGGCTTTTTCAAACGCGGCGATACCGATCCTCGCGTCAGTGCGCGTCGGCCCAGACCTTCTTCTTGGTGAAGTACATCAGGAAGGCGAACAGGATCAGGAACACGAAGACCTGCATGCCGATCCGCTTGCGCTCTTCCATGCGCGGCTCGGCGGCCCACGCCAGGAAGGTCGTGACGTCGTGGGCATACTGCCCCACCGTCGCCGGCGAACCGTCGTCGAAGGTCACCTGGCCGTCGGAGAGCGGCTTTGGCATCTTGATCGCGTGGCCGGGGTAGTACTTGTTGTAGTATGTGCCGTCCGGCACCGTCACGCCCGCCGGCGGCTTGTCTTCAAAGCCCTGCAGGATCGCGTCGATGTAGTTCGGGCCCTGCTCCTGGAACTGAGTGAAGAAGTCGAAGATGAACTGCGGGAAGCCGCGCTCGTAGCCCCGCGCCTTGGCCATCAGGGACAGGTCGGGCGGCGCCTTGCCGCCATTGGCAGCGGCTGCGGCCTGCTCGTTCGGGAATGGTGCCGGGAAGTAATCCGCGACCCGGCCGGGCCGGTCGAACATCTCACCCTGGTCGTTCGGGCCGTCCTTGATCTTGTAGTCGGACGCGAACGCGGCGGCCTGCGCCTCCGAATAGCCGGGGCCACCGGCATCGGCCAGGTTGCGGAATGCAATGTAGTTGAGGCTGTGGCAGGCCGAGCAGACTTCCTTGTAGACCTTCAGTCCGCGTTGCAGCGAACCGCGATCATACTTGCCGAGAGGGCCCGAGAACGACCATTTCTGCGACGGCGGCACGACCTCGTGCTCCTGGGCGCGGGCGTTCTGCGCGCCGCCGACCAACAGGCCGCCGGCAACCAGGAAGGCTGCGAGCGCGGAAGCCAAAGCCTTGCCGCCGTGCTTCGCCAGCACGTCGTCGGCGATCGAGTTCGGCACCGGCCGCGGCGTCTCGATGCGGGAGAGCAGCGGCAGCACGATCAGGAAGTAGGCGAAGTAGCAGACCGTGAGGATGCGGCCTGCAATCACGTAGATGCCTTCCGGCGGCTGCGCACCGAGGTAGCCGAGCAGGATGCAGACCACCACGAAGATCCAGAAAAACTGCTTGGCCAGCGGACGGTACTTCGACGACCGGGTCCGCGCGTTATCGAGCCAGGGCAGGAACGCCAGGACGACGATCGCGCCAAACATGCACGCCACGCCGGCGAGTTTGTTCGGGATCGAGCGCAGGATCGCGTAGAACGGCAAATAGTACCATTCCGGCACGATGTGCGCCGGCGTTACGCCCGGGTTCGCCGGGATGTAGTTGTCGGCGTCGCCGAGATAGTTCGGCATGTAGAAGATGAACCAGGCGTAGAAGATCAGGAAGCAGGACACGCCGAACGCATCCTTGATGGTCGCATACGGCGTGAACGGAACGGTGTCCTTTTCGGTCTTCGCCTCGACGCCGGCCGGATTGTTCTGGCCCGCGACATGCAATGCCCAGACGTGCAGCACGACGACGCCGGCGATCACGAACGGCAACAAATAGTGCAGCGAGAAGAAGCGGTTCAGCGTCGGGTTGCCGACCGAATAGCCGCCCCACAGCAGCGTCACGATGCTCTCGCCGAAATAGGGAATGGCGGAGAACAGATTGGTGATGACGGTGGCGCCCCAGAAGCTCATCTGGCCCCACGGCAGCACATAGCCCATGAAGCCGGTTGCCATCATCAAGAGGTAGATGATGACGCCGAGGATCCACAGCACTTCGCGCGGCTCCTTGTACGACCCGTAATAGAGGCCGCGGAACATGTGGATGTAGACCGCGAAGAAGAACATCGACGCGCCGCAAGCGTGCATGTTGCGCAGCAGCCAGCCGTAATTGACGTCGCGGACGAGCAGCTCAACCGACTTGAAGGCGAGGTCGGCGTGCGGCGTGTAATGCATCGCCAGGATCACGCCGGTCACGATCTGCAATCCCAGCATCAGCGACAGGATGGCGCCGAAGGTCCACCAGTAGTTCAAATTGCGCGGCGTCGGATAGGCCACGAACGAGGAATGGATCAGGCCGAAGATCGGAAGGCGCCGTTCGATCCACTTCAAGGCGGGGTTGGTCGGCTGAAAATCGGATGGTCCGCTCATTGATGCGATCCTGAGGAAGAAAACGACGCGATGGGTCCAAGTGGAAGCCGAAATCCCTGATGATCCGGGACTTAGCCGATCTGGATTTTGGTGTCGGAAACGAATGCGTAGGGCGGCACCGGCAGGTTGGCGGGCGCGGGTCCCTGACGGATACGGCCCGAGGAGTCGTATTGCGAACCGTGGCAGGGGCAGAAGAAGCCGTCGTAATTGCCCTCATGGGCGATCGGGATACAGCCGAGATGGGTGCAGATACCGATCACGACGAGCCACTGGTCGTGGCCGGCCTTGACGCGGGCCGAGTCGGGCTGCGGATCGGGCAGGCTCGAGAGCGGCACTTTCTGGGCCTCCTCGATCTGCTTCTTGGTGCGGTGGCTGATGTAGATCGGCTTGCCGCGCCAGAAGACCTTGATGTCCTGGCCCTCGGCGATCGGTGTCAGGTCGACCTCGATCGGCGCGCCGGCCGCGATTGTCGCGGCGTCGGGGTTCATCTGGGCAACCAGCGGCCAGACGGTGGCGGCCGCGCCGACTGCAGCGGCAGCTCCGGTTGCAACAAAAAGGAAATCACGGCGTGTCGGATGATCCGCCGAAGACGCTGTCGTCACGTTCCCAAGCCCTTTCTTATCCGCAGCCGGTGGAACCGCCCCAGACACGCGAAGAACGCGTCCGGGAAAGGCTGCCGGCGCCCGCGGCCCCCGCGGCGGCAGAAAACCGCCATTCCACACCCCAAACGGCGGAACAGCAGTCCAGAATCGTTCTATTGGCACCCTTGCCGGACGAGCGCAAGCCCGCTATCGGCTCGCAAGCGTGCAATGCACGAAATCCGCGCCGGGCGATGTTTTATTGAGACAATTTCATCCGGACTTCACAGGTCTGAAGCACCATGCAGATCGCGCTGTTCCAGCCCGATATTCCTCAGAATACAGGGACGATTCTCCGGCTGTGCGCCTGCCTGGACGTGGCAGCCCATATCATCGAGCCGGCGGGCTTCGACACCTCGGACCGGAATTTCCGCCGGGCGGGTATGGACTATCTCGACCAGGTCAGGTTGAAGCGTCACGACTCATGGTCAAAATTCGAGGAATGGCGTACCGAGGCAGGCTGTCGGCTGATCCTGTTCACGACCAAGGCGGCGAAATCCTACCTTGATTTCGAGTATACCGCCTCCGACGTACTACTGTTCGGGCGCGAGACCGCAGGGGTTACCGACGCGGTCGCGGCGGCCGCGGATGCGCGGCTGGTGATCCCGATCAAACCGTCATTGCGCTCGCTCAATGTGGCCGTCACGGCGGCCATGGCCGTCGGCGAGGCGCTGCGCCAGACCGGTGCGCCAGTCACCGACGCGCGATCTTGAGAAATTCTTGCTGAAGGATTATTTTGTGAGCTACGCGGTCAAGGAGATCTTTCTGACCCTGCAGGGCGAAGGCGCCCATGCGGGCCGCGCCTCCGTGTTCTGCCGCTTCGCCGGCTGCAACCTCTGGACCGGCCGCGAGCAGGACCGCGCCGGCGCGGTCTGCCGGTTCTGCGACACCGACTTTGTCGGCACCGACGGCACGCTGGGGGGCCGCTATGCGACCGCAGACGAGCTCGCGGACACCGTCGCGGCGCAATGGACCGGCGGCGACTCCGACCGTTACGCAGTGTTGACCGGCGGCGAGCCGCTGCTGCAGGTCGACGCGGCGTTGATCGGGGCGCTGCACGCAAGGGGCTTCACGATTGCGATCGAGACCAACGGCACCATCGCGCTGCCCGACGGGCTCGACTGGATCTGCGTCAGCCCCAAAGCCAACGCCGAGCTCGTGGTGCGCAAGGGGCACGAGCTCAAGCTGGTCTATCCGCAGGTGGAAAACAGACCGGAGGATTTCGCCAACCTTTCCTTCGAGCGCTTCTCGCTGCAGCCGATGGACGGCCCCGACGTGATCGCAAACACCGCGCGCGCGATCGACTATTGCCTCAGGCATCCGCAATGGCGGCTCAGCGTGCAAACACACAAGACAATTGGGATCAGATAGAACTGGATCGTTGGAAGATGTGGGAATTGACGAAATCGTTCCGCTTCGAGGCTGCGCATGCGCTGTCCGGGACGACCTTTGGCGCCGACAGTGAGGAGATTCACGGCCACTCCTTCCGCACCGAAGTCACGGTGCGCGGCACGCCGGATCCGGCGACCGGGATGGTGGTCGATCTCGGCCTGCTCGAACGCAGCATGGAAGAGGTGCGCAAGACGCTCGACCACAAGCTGCTGAACAAGGTCACCGCGCTCGGGCCACCGACGCTGGAGAACCTCTCGCGCTTCATCTGGGAGCGGCTGCAGCATGCCGGCAAGCTGACCCGGGTCAGCGTCCACCGCGACAGCTGCAACGAGAGCTGCACTTATTACGGAGCGCAGGACTAGCCATGCTGCCCACAGACCCCGCCATCATCGAGGATCGCAAGGCCCGGGCACAAAGCTGGTTCGAGGCGTTGCGCAACGAGATTTGCGCGGCCTTTGAGCGGCTCGAGGACGAGGCGCCCACCGCGCTCTATCCCGGCGACGCCGGCCGGTTCGCGCGCACGCCGTGGGACCGCACCGACCACTCCGGCAAGCCGGGCGGCGGCGGCGTGATGTCGATCATGAAGGGCCGGCTGTTTGAGAAGGTCGGCGTGCACTGCTCGACGGTGCATGGCGAATTCGCCCCGGAATTCCGCGCGCAGATTCCCGGTGCTGCCGACGACCCGCGCTTCTGGGCCTCGGGCATCTCGCTGATCGCGCACCTGCGCAACCCGAACGTGCCCGCCGTGCACATGAACACCCGCTTTGTCGTCACGACAAAAGCCTGGTTCGGCGGCGGCGCCGACCTGACGCCGGTGCTGAACCGGCGGCGCACCCAGGATGATCCTGACGCTGTCGCCTTCCATGCTGCGATGAAGGAGGCGTGCTCCGGGCCGAACGGCGTCGCCGACTATGACAAGTACAAGAAATGGTGCGACGAGTATTTCTATCTGCCGCACCGCAAGGAGGCGCGCGGCGTCGGCGGTATCTTCTATGACTGGCACGACAGCGGCGACTGGGACGCTGATCTGGCGTTCACCCAGGATGTCGGGCGCAGCTTCCTGAAGGTCTATCCCGAACTTGTCAGGCGCAATTTCGAACAGGCCTGGAGTGCTGACGATCGCGAGGAGCAGTTGATCCGCCGCGGACGCTACGTCGAGTTCAACCTGCTCTACGACCGCGGCACCATCTTCGGCCTCAAGACCGGCGGCAATGTGGATTCGATCCTGTCGTCGCTGCCGCCGGAGGTGAAATGGCCGTAATGAACCTGCCGCGTGCAATGCTGATCGACATGGATGACACCATCCTGTCGGCCTATGGCCGCCCCGAAATCGCGTGGAACAAGGTCACCGCGGAATTTGCCCAAGAGCTGGCTCCCCTGCCCCCGGACCAGGTCGCGACCGCGCTGCTGGCTTCGGCGCGGCAATTCTGGTCGACAGCAGAACCGATCTGGCGGATCAGGCTCGGCCAAGCGCGGCGCCTGACCGTGAAGGGCGGCTTCGCGGCGCTTGCGGCCGCCGGTCATCGCGCGCTGCCGGACGATCTCGCCGACCGCATCGCCGACCGCTTCACCAGCTATCGCGAGGAGGAGATGTTCATCTTCCCCGGCGCGCATGAGGCGATCGACGCGCTGAAGGCGCTCGGCGTCAAGCTCGCGCTGGTCACCAACGGCGCCGCCGAGATGCAGCGCGCCAAGGTCGAGCGCTTCGCGCTAGGCCATCGCTTCAACCACATCCAGATCGAGGGCGAGCAGGGCTTCGGCAAGCCGGAGGAGCGCGCCTATTTGCACGCGATGGAGGCACTCGGCGTCACCGCGCCTGATACCTGGATGATCGGCGACAATCTGGAATGGGAAGTCGTCGCGCCGCAGCGGCTCGGCATCTACGCGATCTGGATGGATGTGCACGGCGACGGCCTGCCGCCGGGTTCGACGGTCAAGCCGGACCGCATCATTCGCTCACTGACCGAACTGGTGCCGGGCCGGCGCGACTAGAGCATTCTCGAGCGAAGTGGATACCGGTTCGCGTAAGGAAAACGCGTCAGAACAAGAATCTAGAGCCCCGTTCCGATTCCATCGGAACGGATAAAGGCTCTAGCGCCTCCCCCGCTGTTTCCACATCAAATCTGCCGCACTGCGGCCGACCGTGATCGGGCTGTCATCAGCCGTCGATAGCCTGCCGTCCGCGTCATCAAGCGCGGAGGGAAGATCATGGAACTGAAACCAGGCGATGTTGTCTTGCTGAAATCCGGCGGCCATCCGCTGACGGTGGTGGAAGTCAACGACGACAAGGCCGTATGCCTCTGGATGGGCGGAGACGGCGACCTGTTTCGTGAAACATTGCCGCTCGTCGCACTCGAATCGGCCGAAATCGATCCCGAAGACGACGAGGAAGAAGACGACGAAGAGGATGACGAGGACGAAGGCGAAGAGAACGACGACGGCCGCAAGAAGCGCAAGGTTGCGTAAGGCCTCTCTGCGCGATGCTGCCTGGCGCGTGCCGGCGGCATCGTCTCCATGACGGCTCAGAGAGCGCGCAGCGCAGTGGAGATCATCACCACGCCGCCGATGATCACGGCGGCATCGAGGATCGCGGTGTGGATGTGCACCGGCATCCGCTCGACAAAGGCTTTGGCCAGGAACGCGCCGGGAAGCGCGACCGCGCCAATCAGCAGTGCGAGCGACAGCACCTTCGCGCTGACGACGCCCGCCAGACCGAACACCGAGACCTTGACCGCGGCGATCGCAAGCGAGATCACCGCATCGGTCGCGATCACGGCTGCGCCTTCGAGCCCCGCCGCCATCAATAGCGACAGCAGGATGACGCCCGAACCCGCGGTCCCACCAACCAGCAATCCGTAGCCGACGGCGCCGGTCGCAAGCCCCCGATCGCCGATCCGCACACTGTGCCGCCGCAACTGGCGCCGCAACGGCACGCTGAGGATCAGCATGCTGCCGATCACGAGCGCGGCGCCAACGCTGGTCAGCCGCGTATAGCCATAGGCGCCAAGCGCCGTGGTGAGCAACGCAGCCGCGACCACGATGACAGCCTTACGGCGGTCGGCATATCGGACGAAGGCGGTGAAGCGGCTGAGATTGGTGAAGATCGAGGAAATGGCGATGATCGGGACCACCGGCTCGGCGCCGACCAGCGGCACCAGCACCAGCGGCATCAGCGCGCCGGTACCGTAACCGGCCAGACCACCGATCACGGACGCAAACAACGCGACGGCGGCGACAAGAACAACCTGGGCGAGCGAGATGTCTGCAAAGCCTGAGAGCAAATTTACAGCCGATGGTCGCGGGTGAAACGGGAAACGGTCTGGTCAGCGATGGCCGACAACGTCTTCGGCTCCAGCGGAAAATCCGCGGCAAGCCAAGCGTCCTCGGCCAAGGTCAGGACATGCCCCAATGCCGGCCCCTCGGCAATCCCGCGCGCGATGAAATCCGACGCCCTCAAGGGAAAGTGAGGCGCGCGCCAGCGCTGCGGCAGCGTGGCGAGCGCGCGCCATGGACCGATGTCCTGGCCAGCGTCGGTTCGCGCCCAGGCCAGCAGCAGCCGGTCGCGGTAGGGTCCTTCGTCGAGCCGGTAGAGCCGACGTTTGGCATGCGCCTCGTCCATGCCGGGCAGCCGCCACCAGCGATGGCCCATCGAGTCGAGCGCCTTGGCCTCGGCGTTCGAGAGCCGCAGCCGCGTCGCGATGCGCCGCGCGTCCTCGGTCACGGCCACGGTCAACGCCGCAAGCCGGCGCACCGCGCTCGGCGCCAGGTCCATCAGCTTCTCGATCTCGATCATCGCCGCGAACGGCCCGGTATAGGCGACGCTGCCGAACAGCGGCAGCAGCAGCCCGCCATCAGCCATCGCGACGACCGCCGCAGCGGCGTCGTTCGCGAGCACGAGCTTGAGCATCTCCATGCGGATGCGCTCGGCCGAGAGACCGGCAAGTCCGGCGCGGCCGTCGATGCAGGCGAGATAGCCGGCGCGATCGGCCTCGCCTGAGCCATAGGCGGCGTGGAAACGGAAGAAGCGCAGGATGCGTAAGTAATCCTCCGCGATCCGCCGCGCGGGATCGCCGATGAAGCGCACGCGCCGGGCTTCGATATCGGCCAGCCCGTCGACATGATCGTGCACGATTCCGGCAGCATCGACCGAGAGACCATTGATGGTGAAATCACGCCGCTCGGCGTCGCGCACCCAGTCGCGCCCGAACGTCACCTTCGCCTTGCGGCCATAGGTCTCGGTGTCCTCGCGCAGCGTCGTCACCTCGAAGGGCTGCCCCTCGACGACGAGCGTCACCGTGCCGTGCTCGATACCGGTCGGCACGCTCTTGATGCCGGCCTGTTTCGCACGCCGGACCACTTCGTCGGGCGCGGCTGTCGTGGCGATGTCGATATCACCGAGCGGAATCCGCATCAGAGCGTTGCGCACGGCGCCGCCGATCACCCGCGCCTCCTCGCCGCCGCCATTGAGCAGGCCGAGCACGCCCGCCGCCGGACCCGAGGCGAGCCATGGCGCGTCCGACAACAGGCGCACCTCGCTCATTTCTCAACCCCGGGCACCAGCCTGCCGTTCTCGATATGGGCGGGAACGTAGGTCGAATTCGCCGGCGCGCCGGTGTATTCCGCCAGCAGGATGAAGCTCACGATGACGAGCAGCAGCGCCCCCAACGTCAGCTTCGCCAGCATGTGCAGTGGCCATGAGGCCGGCACCGTGACACCGGAACGCGTCGCGATGAGGAAGATGGCATAGGCCGCGAACGGGATCAGGAAGACTCCGACCTCGGTCAATACCGTGCGGATCATGACTGGTAGATCCGCTCATACAGCACGCGCAGGATGCCGGCGGTCGCGCCCCAGATGTAGCGCTCGGCGTACGGCATCGCGTAATAGGATCGATCGATGCCGCGGAATTCCTTGGTGTGGATCTGGTGATTCTCCGGATTCATCAGGAATGCGAGCGGCACCTCGAAGGCATCGACGACCTCGGCTTCGTTAATCTTCAACGAGAAACCCGGCTGCACCTTCGCGACCGTCGGCAGGATGCGGAAGCCGAACGCGGTGCCGTAGAGGTCGAGATAGCCGACCGGTTCGACGAAGTCGCGCTTGAGCCCGACCTCCTCGCAGGCCTCGCGCAGCGCGGCATCAAGCGGTGAGGCGTCGGTGGCGTCGATCTTGCCGCCGGGAAAGGAAATCTGACCGGCGTGGCTCGACAGATGCGGCGAGCGCTGCGTCAACAGCACCGTCGGCTCCTGATGATCGATCACCGGGATCAGCACCGCGGCGGGCCGCACCGGCTGCTCCTGCGCCACGATCTCGAGCATGCGGTCGTTGCCGGAATCGCCGGTGCGCGGAATGATGTTGGGATCGAACAGGCCCGGCGGCACGTCAAAATCAAGCCGCGCGCGGGCGCGGGCAAAGAATTCCGTCGAGCTGACCGCCGCCGGCTTCGCGTTCCGCAACGGCTCGTTCAAAGTGCGTCCCTCACCTGCTTCGCATCGGCCATCGCGAAGAATTCGCCGCCGGACTCGACCCCGAACATCGCCTCACCATCGACCACCCGCTCCTCGCCCATGTCAACCAGATCGTAATAGAGCGCGCGAGTGACCTTGGCCCAGAGGCCGGCACGGACATGCAGATAGGGCGTCAGCCCGCCATCCGCGGCGGCCGTAAAGCGCAGGCCGTGGCCCCTTTCGCAATCGACCCAGTCGTCGACATTGGTGCGGAACCGGAGCAGGCGGCCGCGCGCGTCCTGCTGCGTCTGCATTTCGACTGCAAGGAACGGCGCGTCGTCGACGCGAATGCCAACCTTCTCCACAGGTGTCACGAGAAAGTGCTTGCCGTCCTCGCGCTTCAGGATGGTGGAGAACAGTCGCACCAATGCGGGACGACCGATCGGCGTCCCCATGTAGAACCAGGTGCCGTCGCCAGCGATTCGCATGTCGAGATCGCCGCAGAACGGCGGATTCCACAGATGCACCGGAGGCAGGCCCTTGCGGCCGGCCGGAGCCGACGTCGCAGCCTGGTTGGCCGCAGCGGTGAGGCCTTCGAGACCCTTGCGTTCAAGGGCCGTGGTTTCACGGCCCTGCTCGGTCTGCCCTTGCTTCGCCATTGTTTACCTTGAAGTTTCGCCTTGAAGTTTCTTGCCCTCAATCTGGCACGTTTGGTGCACGTATCTCGAGATGTGGTGAGGATATCATTCTCGCCACAACGTGATGCCGTTCATACCCTGAAATGCCGATAAGGTGGGGATAGTTTAATTCAACGAATACATGGCCTTCGCGCAGGTTTAGCATGGGGCCCATGGCATGACGACGCCGATGACGCGCATCGTCAAAGAAGGAGCTGACGGAATGGCCGGTGCAGACAGCGTCGAGAAACTGGAGGATGTGATCGTCCGTTCGGCCGAACAGGTCGCCGGCCAGATCCGGGCCGCCAAGGAAGCGATATCCACCGTCATTTTCGGTCAGGACCGGGTGATCGAAAACACCCTGGTGACGATCCTGTCGGGCGGCCACGCCTTGCTGATCGGCGTTCCCGGACTCGCGAAAACCAAGCTGGTCGAAACGCTCGGCATCACGCTCGGGCTCGACGCCAAGCGTATCCAGTTCACTCCGGACCTGATGCCCTCGGACATTCTCGGCGCCGAGGTGCTGGACGAAAGCTCGAGCGGCAAGCGCTCGTTCCGCTTCATCTCCGGTCCGGTGTTCGCGCAGCTCCTGATGGCCGACGAGATCAACCGCGCCAGCCCGCGCACCCAGTCGGCACTGCTGCAGGCGATGCAGGAGCAGCACATCACGGTTGCCGGCGCGCGGCATGATCTGCCGAAGCCGTTCCATGTGCTGGCGACGCAAAACCCGCTGGAGCAGGAAGGCACCTATCCGCTGCCGGAAGCACAGCTCGACCGCTTCCTGATGGAAATCGACGTCGACTATCCCGATCGCGACGCCGAACGGCGCATCCTGTTCGAAACCACCGGCGCCGACGAGACGTTGGCGAAGGTGTCGATGGATTCGGAGACGCTGGTCGCCGCGCAGCGGCTGGTGCGCCGCCTGCCGGTCGGCGACTCCGTGGTCGAAGCGATCCTGTCGCTGGTCCGCGCCGCGCGCCCCGGTCCCGAGGGTGGCGAGGCCGGCAAGCTGATCGCCTGGGGACCCGGTCCCCGCGCCAGCCAGTCGCTGATGCTCGCGGTGCGCGCCCGCGCGCTGCTCGACGGACGGCTCGCACCGTCGATCGATGACGTGCTCGATCTCGCGGAACCGATCCTCAAGCACCGCATGGCGCTGACCTTCTCGGCGCGCGCGGAAGGGCACACGATTCCCGACGTGATCAAGCAATTGAAGGCGCGGATCGGTTGATGGCCGCTGACAACAGGCACCTGAACGAGGAGATACTGGCGGTCCGACGTGCAGATGGCGAAAGCCGAACGCTCGCCGCATCGCTGCCGCGTCTGGTGCTTGAGGCCCGCCGCATCGCCGCCAACGTCATCCATGGCCTGCACGGCCGCCGTCGTGCCGGCGCCGGTGAAAGCTTCTGGCAGTACCGCCGCTTCGTCTCCGGCGAGCCGTCGCAGCGCGTCGATTGGCGCCGCTCCGGGCGCGACGACCATCTCTATGTCCGCGAGCAGGAATGGGAGGCCGCGCACACGGTGTGGATCTGGCCCGACCGCTCGCCGTCGATGGCCTTTGCCTCACGCAATGCGCGCGACAGCAAACTCGAGCGTGGCCTGATCGTCGCCTTCGCGCTCGCCGAGTTGCTGGTTGCGGGCGGCGAACGCGTCGGCATTCCCGGCCTGATGAGCCCGACCTCGAGCCGCGCCGTGATCGACAAGATGGCGGAGGCGATGCTGCACGACGATGCGACGCGCGCGAGCCTGCCGCCATCCTTCGTGCCGTCGTCGCTTGCCGAGATCGTGGTGCTGTCGGACTTCTGGTCGCCGCTACAGGAGATCACGACCATGCTGGCCGGGCTCTCCTCGTCCGGCGCGCATGGCACGCTGATCCAGGTCGTCGATCCCGCCGAAGAGACCTTCCCCTATTCCGGCCGCATCGAATTCGTTGAGCCCGAGGGCGGTGGCGTCATTACCGCGGGCCGCGCCGAAAGCTGGGCCAACGACTATGTCGCCCGCGTCGCCTTGCATCGCGACCAGATCCGCGCGGAGACCAACCGGCTCGACTGGCTGTTCTCGACCCACACCACCAGCCGCTCCGCGGCCGAGCTGCTGCTGTTCCTGCATTCCGGCATGATGGTCAGCAAGGGCGGCGGACGCCCGATGGTCAAGGCGGGGCGAAGCGCATGATCGCGGGCCTGCCTCTTTCCTTTGCCGAACCGATGCTGCTGCTGGGCCTGGTCAGCCTGCCGGTGTTGTGGTGGCTGCTGCGCGTGATGCCGCCGCGGCCGCGGCGTGTCGAATTCCCGCCGACCCGGCTGTTGTTCGAGATCGCGCCGAAGGAGGAGACGCCGTCGCGCACGCCGTGGTGGCTGACCCTGCTGCGGCTGCTCGCCGCCGCGCTGGTGATCCTCGCCGCAGCAGGCCCGATCTGGAATCCGCAAACCGGTATCGCCGCCAGCAAATCGCCGCTGGTGATCCTGCTCGACGACGGCTGGAGCGCCGCCGCGAGCTGGGACGCACGGGTCAAGGCCGCGGACGAACTGATCACCGATGCCGACAGTGATCGCCGCGGCGTTGCGCTGGTGCCGTTGTCCGAACCGGCACGCGACATCACGCTAATGCCGGCCGGCGCCGCCCGCGTCGCGCTGCGCCAGTTCGCGCCAAAGCCCTACTCGGTCGATCGCGTCGAAACCCTCGCGACGCTGGGGCGCTTCCTCAAGGCCACCGGCGATTGCGACATCGCATGGCTATCTGACGGGGTCGACACCGGCCGCGGCAGCGAATTCGTCGAAGGCCTCGGCAAGCTGATCGAGAATCGCAGCCTGACGATCTTCGAAGGCGGCGCGCCGTCCGCGCAGGCGCTGGTCGCAGCCGAGAATGCCGCCGCCAAGATGACCGTGAAGGTGTTGCGCGCCGCGAACGGGATCGCGGGTGGTATCGTGCGCGCGGTCGATGCCAAGGGCTCGCCGATCGGCGAGGCCCGCTACAATTTCGGTCCGCAGGAGCGCGAGACCGAAGCCGCGTTCGACCTTCCGGTCGAACTGCGCAACGACATCGCACGGCTCGAAATTTCGGGCGAGCGATCGGCCGGCGCGGTGCAGCTGCTCGACAAGCGCTGGCGCCGCCGTGCGATCGGCGTGGTCTCCGGAGCGAGCAACGATACCGCGCAGCCGCTGCTCGCCTCGACCTTCTATCTCTCCCGCGCGCTGTCGCCGTTCGCCGATATCAGGCTCGGCGATCGCGGCGCGCCGCAGCAGGCGATCGCCCAATTCCTCGATCAGCGCCTGCCGATGATCGTGCTGGCTGATGTCGGCACGCTGTCGCCGGAGATCCGCGAGCGGCTCAACGCCTGGATCGAGCAAGGCGGCGTGCTGTTGCGCTTCGCAGGTCCCCGCCTCGCGCAGGCCGATGACGACCTCGTGCCGGTCAAGCTGCGCCGCGGCGGACGCACGCTCGGCGGCAGCCTGACCTGGGAGAAGCCGCAGCATATGGCCTCATTTGCAGCCGACGGCCCGTTCGCCGGGCTCACCGTGCCAAAAGACATCACTGTCAACCGGCAAGTGCTGGCCGAGCCCGATGCCGTGCTCGCGACCAAGAGCTGGGCGTCGCTTGAAGACGGCACGCCGCTGGTCACCGGCGAGCATCACGGCAAGGGCGTGATCAGCCTGTTCCATGTCGGTGCCGACATGCGGTGGTCGGATCTGCCGATGTCCGGCACCTTCGTCGAGATGCTGCGCCGGCTGGTCGACATGTCCGGCTACACGTCGAAGCCCGGCCCCGGCGTCGCCAGCGATCCGACTGCCGAGACGGTCGCGCCGCTGCGCACGCTCGACGGTTTCGGTGCATTCGGGCCGCCGCCTTCGACCGCCAAGCCGATGCCGGCGGACTATCGCGACCGCGGCACATCGGATCATCCGCCCGGCCTCTACGGGTCAGCTGAAAGCCCGATCGCAGTCAACACGCTGGCCTCCGCCGACCGCATCGCGCCGCTCGACACGTCCGGCCTGCGCGCGCGGCACGCGAGCTACACCAACACCGAACCGCGCGACCTGCGCGGCATCCTGCTGTCGTCGGCGCTCGCGCTGTTCCTGATCGACGCGATCGTGGTGGCGATGCTTGGCGCCGGCCTCGCCGCGCTGCTGCGGCGACGCGCGGCGCCCGCGGTGCTTGCCCTCGCCTTCATGCTTGCTGCGATCGCGCCCTCGCCGACGCGCGCCGAGAGCAATGACGACTTCGCCATCAAGGCGACGTCGCAGACCCGGCTCGCCTATGTCGTGACCGGCAATGCCGACGTCGATTCGATCGTCAGGGCCGGCCTGTCCGGGCTGACGCTGTTCCTGGCGCAACGCACCGCGCTGGAGGCCGGCGATCCCGTCGGCATCGACCCTGCTCACGACGAGCTGGCCTTCTTCCCGCTGATCTACTGGCCGATCGTGCCCGGTGCGCCGAAGCCGCCGCAGGACGCGATCAACAAGATCGATGCCTACATGAAGCAGGGTGGCACCGTCCTGTTCGACACCCGCGACGCCGTCGAGGCGCCACCGGGCGACAACGGCGCCGCGCAGACGCCAGGCATGCAGACGCTGCGCGAACTGCTCGCCACCCTCGACGTGCCCGAGCTGGAGCCGGTGCCGCGCGAGCACGTGCTGACCAAGACGTTCTATTTGCTGCGCGACTTCCCCGGCCGCTTCAACACCGGCCAGACCTGGGTCGAGGCACTGCCGCGCGAAGACGACGACGAGGCCGCGCAGCACCCGGCGCGTGGCGGCGACGGCGTCTCGCCGATCATCATCACCTCGAACGACCTCGCCGGCGCCTGGGCGATCCGCCCCGACGGCCAGCCGATGCTGCCGCTGACGCCAGGCGAGCCGCGTCAGCGCGAATTCGCCTTCCGTGCCGGCGTCAACATCGTGATGTACACGCTGACCGGCAATTACAAGGCCGACCAGGTGCACGCACCTGCCCTCATCGAGCGGCTGGGACAGTAGAGATGCGAGTGACGTGTTCAACTGCCGACGCCGTCATTCCGGGATGGTCCAAAGGACCAGGCCCGGAATCTCGAGATTCCGGGTTCGATGCTTTGCATCGCCCCGGAATGACGGAGTAGTGCCATGAATTACGGCATCGCGTTCACACCGCTGGTTCCCTCGCTCGTGCTGTGGCTCGCGCTCGGCGCCATCGTCGTGATTGCTGCGCTGCTGCTGCTGTCGCGCGCGCGTGGCGCCGCGATCCGTGTCGCGGCGCTGGCGCTGATCCTGCTCGCGCTCGCCAACCCTTCCTTCACCCGCGAGGACCGCGAGCCGCTGTCCTCGGTCGCCGTCGTCGTGGTCGACAAGAGCCCGAGCCAGAATTTCGGCACGCGCAACCAGGAAACCCAAAAGGCCAGGGAAGCGCTGGTCGACAGCCTGAAGCAGGTCAAGGGTCTCGAAGTCCGCGTCGTCGAGGCCGGCCAGGCCGACGGCGAAACCGATGGCACCAAGCTGTTCGGTGCATTGACGTCGGCGCTTTCCGACGTCCCGATCGAGCGCGTCGCCGGCGCGTTCCTGATCACCGACGGTCGCGTGCACGACATTCCCGCCAACGCCCAGGCGCTCGGCTTCCAGGCCCCGGTGCACGCGCTGATCACCGGCCGCAAGGACGAGCGCGACCGCCGCATCGCCATCACGGCCGCACCGCGCTTCGGTATCGTCGGCCAGACCCAGACCATCACCTACCGGCTCGACGACCAGGGCGTCACCGGCGAGCGCGCCAAGATCACGATCCGCCGCGATGGCGAGGTGATCAGCGAGCGCACGCTGACCAGCGGCCAGACCTCCAGCGTCGACATCGACATCAAGCATGCCGGTCCCAACCTCGTCGAGATCGAGGCCTCGCCGCTCGAGAACGAGCTGACGCCGGTCAACAACCGCGCCGTGGTCGCGATCGACGGCGTGCGCGACAAGCTGCGCGTGCTGCTGGTCTCGGGCGAGCCGCATTCCGGCGAACGCACCTGGCGCAATTTGCTGAAGTCCGACCCCAGCGTCGACCTCGTTCACTTCACCATTCTGCGGCCGCCGGAAAAGCAGGACGGCACGCCGATCAACGAGCTGTCGCTGATCGCGTTTCCGACCCGCGAACTTTTCCAGCAGAAGATCAACGAATTCCAACTGATCATCTTCGACCGCTACGCCCGGCAGGGCGTGCTGCCGATCCCCTATTTCGACAACATGGCGCGGTACGTCCGCGCCGGCGGCGCGGTGCTGGTCTCGGCAGGTCCGGATTATGCCTCGACTACCAGCATCTGGCGTACGCCGCTGGATTCGGTGCTGCCGGCTGAACCGGTCGGCGTCACCGAAAAACCGTTCTATGCGCATTTGAGCGATGCCGGCAAACGTCACCCGGTGACGCGCGGGCTCGAAGGCTCGACCTCCGAGCCGCCGCATTGGAGCCGGTTCTTCCGCACCGTGGAGACGCGCAACTCCGTCACGCCGCCGGTCATGACCGGTGCCGACGGCAAGCCATTGCTGCTGCTGTCGCGGGTCGGCGAAGGCCGCGTCGCCTTGCTGCTGTCGGATCACATCTGGCTGTGGGCGCGCGGCTATGAAGGCGGCGGCCCGCATCTCGACCTGTTGCGGCGGATGTCGCACTGGCTGATGAAGCAGCCGGATCTCGACGAAGAGGCGCTGCGCATGCAGGTGCAGGGCAAGGACCTCATGGTGGTGCGCCAGACCATGGCCGACACCGTTTCGCCCGTGACCGTGACGTCGCCGAGCGGCACCACGCATCAATTGACCCTGAGCGCCGGCGATCCCGGTGAATGGCGCGCAACGCTGCCCGCCGACGAACTTGGCCTGTGGCAGGCAACCGACGGCACGCTGAAGGCGCTGATCAATGTCGGCCCGACCAATCCGAAGGAGTTTTCGGAAGTCACCTCCACCACCGAGATGCTGAAACCCCTGGCGCAGGCAACCGGCGGCGACGCGCGGCGCATTGTCGATGGATCGGGCCTCGATATGCCGCGCATCGTGCCGGTGCATGCCTCCTCGATCTTCCGCGGTGACGGTTGGCTCGGCGTCAAGATGCGCGATGCGAGCGTGGTCAAGGGCGTCGGCGTGTTGCCGATGTTCGCCGGCGTGATCGGCCTGCTGTTGCTGCTCGGCGCCTTCGCAGCCACCTGGCTGCGCGAGGGACGCTGAACACTGTTGGACGCGTTGCGTCCAACAGGGTCGCGTTGCGTCAAACACACACAGCCATCTGATCCGTCGCCGTCGCCCGGACTACGGTTGACATCGCGATTGTGTTTCGATGTTATAATGTAACATCGGGGCGGCTGGGGTCATGACGCCGCTCCGTGGGGCAGGCGTCATCAGGCATGAAGTGGTTCCGAAAACACATCAGGACTGGCTCGCGGCTGGCGTTGTTCGCGCTCGCCGTCCAGTTCGCGCTGTCGTTCGGCCATTTTCATCCCATTGCGGCAGCACAGGCGGCACCGGCGGTCCAAACCGGACTGTCGCAGTTCGATATCGCCTATATCGGGACCTCTGCGACTCCGGACCTCGCGATCGAGGTCGTCCACAAGCAACCGCCTGTTCACCACGACAATGACCCGGCCGATACTTGCGCGATCTGCGCCGTCATCTCGCTGGCCGGCAGCCTGCTCGTCGCATCCCCGCCGGTGCTGCTGTTGCCGGAAGCGGTGGAGTTTCTCCGCCGCACCACCGATGCCGAATTCCTCCATCTGAAGTCGGCGCCCGCGGCGTTCCGTTCGCGCGCGCCACCCCTGTCCTGACATCGATTGCATTCTGCGCCTCCGAGGTTCGACCGCGTTAAGCGGCACGATCTCAGGGGAGACATATCAATCGGTCCGTCGCGAATGACGGCAAGGCCTGCCAGCTCCACAACAAGAGATTCGCTGGCGGCCTCCAGGATCCCAACCATGAAATCCCCGTTCAGAGTTACCCTCCTCATGTCCGCGTCAGCCTCGGTGCTGCTCGGGTTGGGCCATGCCGCCAGCGCGCAAACCCCGCCGCCGGAGGCGGCGGGCACCACCACGCTGCCGAAAATCGAAGTCATCGAACCGAAGCATACGCAGCCGCCGCGGCGCCCCAAGAAGCCCGTTGTGACCACGCGGCGCGAGGCACCGCCGCCAACGGCTGCACCACAAACCGAGGCGCAGGTGCTGACGAGCACCAACGACAAATTCGACGCTGCGCGCCAGAGCATCGTCGCCCCCGCGGGCGCCACCGCGCATCAGATCAATCACCAGGCGATCGAGGCGATGCCGCAGGGCGCCGATGCGCCGCTCGACAAGGTGCTGCTGCAGTTCCCCGGCGTGACACAGGACTCTGCGGCCAGCGGCGACCTGCATGTCCGCAACGAACATGCCAACGTGCAGTATCGCATCAACGGCATCATGCTGCCCGATGGCGTCGGTGCCTTCGGCCAGATCCTCGATACCGGGATCGTGGGCAGCCTTGCGCTGCTCACCGGCGCGCTCCCGGCGCAATACGGCTTGCACACCGCAGGCGTGATCGACATCCAGACCAAGGCCGACGCATTCGACAATTCGGGCAAGGTCAGCGTCTATGGCGGCAGCCACGGCACGATCACGCCGAGCTTCGAATATGGCGGGACGGTCGGGCAAACCCAGTATTTCGTGTCGGGACGCTATTTCCAAAGCAGTGTCGGCATCGAGAATCCGACACCCTCCTACAACGCGATCCACGACAACACGTCACAGGAGAAGGGATTTCTCTATCTGTCGACGGTCATCGATCCGACCAGCCGCCTGACCTATATCGGCGGCGTCTCCAACGGCACCTACCAGATCCCGAACAACCCCGGGCAGACGCCGGCCTTCACGGCGTTCGGTGTGTCGAATTTCGATTCCTCGAAGCTCAATGAGCACCAGACCGAGTTCAACCAGTTCAATGTCGTGGCCTACCAGAAGTCGGTCGAGGACATCGACATGCAGCTGTCCTATTTCAATCGCTACAGCCAGCTGCACTTCTACCCTGACACGATCGGCGATCTCGTGTTCAACGGCGTCGCCTCCGATATCTATCGCCAGAGCTTCGTCAACGGCATCCAGGAGGACACCGCCTGGCGCGTCGGCAACGCCCACACACTGCGGTTTGGCTTCTCGGTTTCCTCCGAGCGGACCCTGGTCAACAACGCGTCTTCGCTGTTCCAGGTCGATGCCAGCGGGAATCAGGCGACTGACGGTGCCGGCGCTGCGTTACCCCCCGTCTCGATCTTCGACTCGAGCGCCAAGACCGGCTGGCTGATCGGCACCTATCTGCAGGATGAATGGCGGATCACCAACCAGCTGACCCTCAATGTCGGCCTCCGCTTCGACCAGATGTACCAGTATGTCGACGCCAACCAGCTCAGCCCGCGCGCCAGCCTGACCTGGAAGCCCTATGACGGAACCACGTTCCACGCCGGCTATTCGCGAAACTTCACGCCGCCAGAGCAGGTGATCGCTGCACCGGTCAATCTCGCGCTGGTTCAGGGAACGACACAACAGCCGGGAGTCTCCACCAACAGCCCGGTGTTGCCGGAACGCTCGAATGTGTTCGATGTCGGCGTCGACCAGAAGATCCATGCCATCCCCGGCCTCGAGGTCGGCGTTGACGCATACTACAAGACCGCACGCGATCTGCTCGACGACGGTCAATTCGGTGCGGCCTATGTCCTGACCGGATTCAACTACGAACGCGGCGAGAATGTCGGCGTCGAGCTCAAGGCGAAATACACCAACGGAAATTTCAACGCCTATGGCAACATCGCCTGGGCGCAACAGATAGCGACCAATGTGGTCTCGAACCAGTATCTGTTCGATCCCGATGAACTCGCCTACATCGCGAGCCACAACGTCTACACCGACCACGCCCAGATCTGGACGGGCTCCCTGGGCGCGTCATATTTGTGGAACGGCACGCGCTTCTCTGCATCGATGATCTACGGCAGCGGACTGCGCGCGGGCTTTGCCAACACCGATCATTTGCCGGGATACACGCAGGTCAATCTCGGTTTGTCGCACGACTTCAACATCGTCGCGCCGAACAAACCGACCACCATTCGCTTCGACGTCGTCAACCTGTTCGATTCGATCTACCAGATCAGGGACGGCTCTGGCATCGGCGTGTTCGCCCCGCAATACGGGCCGCGCCGCGGCTTCTATGTCGGCATTTCGCAGAAGCTCTGACACAAACAACGACGCATGGCGCGCGCGCCATGCGTCAAGATATTGTGAAGTTCTGAAGCGACGTGCGTCGTCAGTGGCCGACGACGACGTCGCTGATCTGGATCACCGGCTGCAGGTCGGTGTAGTTCGGGATGTCGCCCATGATCTCCTTGGCGTGCGGCCCGAAACCGCCTTGGAAGGCCTCAACCGAGTCGCAGAAGATGTGGCACATTCCGACATAGGTGGCGGGTGCGCCGGGCGCGCCGCCGGCGAGGCCCTTGTCGATCGTGTAGTATTTACAGGCATCGCCCATGCGCGCCTTCACCAGCGGCATGTGCTTGTCACGATAATAGTCGTGATCAAACTTCGCGCCGGGATTGTTTGGATACATCACGCTGACCTTGATCATGGCGCACTCCCTTTGATCTGACATGCGCCGGTTCTGGTCCGGCGCTTCGCGTCAACTGTGCTTCAGTTTTCCGGGGCGTGCAACAGCAGGGCCGGGTTCCGGCGGCGCCGCAAGGACGTCAGATCGCCTTGCTCCAATCCGGCTGGATTGGCCCCGACACGCCCTCGAAAGCACCATCGACCAGCTCCATGACCAGCATGCGGCTGTAATCGACCGGACCGGGCATGGTTATCAGTCTCTTCGGGATCGGCTTGAAGCCGACGCGAGCATAATACGGCGCGTCGCCGACCAGCACGATGAGCCGGTGGCCCTTGGCGCGGGCGTCGTTGATCGCGCGCTCAAGAAGCGCACGGCCGACGCCGCGGCTGCGGAACGGCGGCTCGACGGTCAGCGGTCCAAGCATCAACGCCGGCGTCGCACCGATGCAGACCGGCAATTGGCGCACCGAACCGACCAGCAGCGTGCCGATCCGCGCCGTAAAGGAGACATCGAGCAGATGATCGACATGCTCGCGCAGCCGGTAGGCGCTGAGCACGAAGCGGCCGGGCCCGAAGGTGCGCTCGTGCAGGCGCTCGATCGCCTGGGCGTCTTTCGGGGTCTCGGGCAGGATGGTCAGGGACAGTTCAGTCATCGTGGGGCGCGAGATAGCATCTGACGGGCGTGCGGTCCATCGCTCTCACTGGCCCGCATTCACCGCCATGTGACCGGCAACGGCTTGCCGTCAAGCACCTCGGCGATTCGCAGCCGCGTGCCGGGGGTGGTGTCGTCGGGCAGTGCTGCCGGATCGAAGAAGCCGCAGGCCACGATCTCGCGGTTCGGCTCCGGCAGCCGGTCCTGCCGGAAGTGTCTCACCACATAGACCGCGACATGATCGCGCGGCGAGACATGGCTGTTGAAGAACACGCCATGCAGCACCGGTTCGCCGACGAGCTCGATCCGCCCCTCCTCGACCAGCTCGCGCCGCAGCGATTCGAGGAAGCTCTCGCCGACCTCGACCCCGCCGCCCGGCAAATACCAGCCAGGTACGTAGCTGTGCTTGACCAGGAACACCTTGTTGTCGGCATCGAGCACCACCGCGCGGACGCCGAGCGTCATGCCGCGGACCAGCCGCCAATAGAAGTGAAATACCCGCCTGATCTGCGGTTCGAAGCGCTTGCGCAAATCCTCAAGGACCGTCACTAAACCCTCGACATCGTCATGTTTGATCCTTGCGCGGACGCCCACCACTTGCCAATACAGAGCGGGATTTTCGGGATAGCACGACATGACCGGTTGCCGGCCAGTTTTCACAGGCGATCCGAACGGGACCGGATGATGGCGGCATTCCGGCTTGCCCATCTGTCCGACCCGCATCTGCCGCCATTGCCGGTAGCGCGGCTGCGCGATCTCGCCGGCAAGCGCGCGCTCGGCTACCTCAACTGGACGCGCAACCGCCACAAATATCACCGCCGCGATGTGCTCGACACGCTGGTGTCGGACATGCAGGCGCAGCAGCCGGACCATATCGCCGTCACCGGCGACCTCGTCAATCTGGCGCTGGATGCCGAGTTCAATCCGGCCCGGGAATGGCTCGAAGGGGTCGGCCGTCCTGCCGACGTCAGCGTGGTCCCCGGCAACCACGACGCCTATGTCCGCGCGACGCGGCATCGCTTCGTCGGCATCTTCGGCGACTATTTGCGCGGCGACGCGGACGGCGCCGCTCACAGCTTTCCATTCGTACGCCGGCGCGGCCCGGTGGTGCTGATCGGCGTCTCCTCGGCGGTGCCGACGCCGCCGTTGATGGCAACCGGCTGGCTCGGCGGCGCGCAACTCGCGGCGCTGGAGACGATCCTCGCGCAATTGTCTGATGAGGACGCCTTCCGCGTCCTGCTGGTGCATCACCCGCTGCACTCCGATGGGCGCGCCAAACGGCTGACCGATTCGCGCCAGCTGCTGGCGCTGCTCAAGCGGCACGGTGTCGAGCTGGTGCTGCACGGCCACGACCACATCCATTCGACGATGTGGTTCGACGGCCCGGAGCGGAAGATCCCGGCGATCGGCGTACCATCGGCGTCGGCGCTGGCGCGCAAGCATTACCCGGCCGCGGCCTATAATTTGTTCTCGATCGCGCGCGACGGCAATGGATGGCGCTGCGAGCAGACCGTGCGCGGCCTCGATGGCGACCGGCGCGTCGTGGAGCTGTCGACGGCGCGGCTGCTCTAGAGATTGTGCAAGCTCGCATACAGCGCCAAGGCAAACAGCGCCAGCGCCCCCACGATGACGCCGAGCACGAACATACCGAACCCGCCGCGGCGCTTGGGCGCAACCAAAGGCACGGGCGGCGGCTCGGCAACCGGAAGCGGCGTCGCCACCATCGCATGCTCGCGCTCGATCATCCGGCGCGCGACATAGTCGGTGACGCCATTGACGATCACGGGCACGTCGTGCGATTCGGCGAGCACGATGCGGCCGAACCGCGTGTCCTGCACGAACCGATAGATCCGCTTGTCGCGGCCCATCAGGACATGCGCGACCACGTCGATCCACAGCCGCGGCGTCTCGCCTTGGCTGATGCCGCGGTCGAACAAATCGACCTTGTCAGGCACCTGGGCAAACAGCGGATCGAGTGCGTCGTTGAGGATCTCAAGCCGCGCCACCTCGGCATCGCGCAGTTCGACGACGACGCCGGTGCGGTCGGCCGCCTCGATCCGCGCCCGCCGCAGCGCCTCACGCAGCGTCGGCCGCAACTCGCGCGCCTCATTGCCGGTGTTTGAGAGGTCAGACATGCCTCGCGGCCTCATGGTGACGGGTTTTCCTCGCATTAACATATCAGTAACCATGCCGTCCGCAAAGGACGTTTGTTCCCAAGGGGTTAGGCTGCCACTTATCCCCAAGCCGAAAGCGTCAAAAGACCTGTCCCGAAAGCGGACGACCCCACCCGGATAAACCGGATGGGGCCGCCGTCCTTGGACGTTTCTTAGTTGCAAAAACAGCGATCAGGCCGAGACCCGCGCCGGCTCCTCGACGATCGAGAAGCGGACGCCGGCCTTGTGGCGGTTCTCTTCCGAGACCACGCGCCAGGCATCCTCGGCTTCCTTGCGGGTCTTGAAGGGACCCTGCACCTGGGCCGAGCCTTCCACGAGCTTGTGGAAGTTCATCGAGCCGAACTCGCCGCCGATCACCCAGAAATTGCTGCCTTTGGTCATTGTCAGTCTCCGTTAGCCGAACTGGTTCATCGTATTGTGGGCGCCGCCGGCCTTCAGAGCGGCCTCGCCGGCGAAGTATCCCTTGTGATCGTCGCCGATATCGGAGCCGGCCATGTTCTGGTGCTTGGCGCAGGCGATGCCCTGACGGATCTCCTGACGCTGAACATTCTTCACGTACCCAAGCATACCCTGCTCGCCGAAATACTCCTTGGCGAGATTGTCGGTCGACAGCGCTGCCGTGTGATAGGTCGGCAACGTGATCAGATGGTGGAAGATGCCCGCACGCTTGGCTGAATCGGCCTGGAAGGTACGGATACGTTCGTCGGCTTCGATCGCCAGCGGCGTCTCGTCGTATTCCACCTTCATCAGCTCGGCGCGGTTGTACTTGCTGACATCCTTGCCGGCTTCCTTCATCGCGTCGTAGACCTGCCAACGGAAGTTGAGCGTCCAGTTGAACGATGGCGAATTGTTGTAGGCCAGCTTCGCGTTCGGAATGACCTCGCGAATCCGGTCGACCATCTTGGCGATCTGCTCGATATGCGGCTTCTCGGTCTCGATCCACAGCAGGTCGGCGCCGTTCTGCAGCGAGGTGATGCTGTCGAGCACGCAACGATCTTCGCCCGTACCGGCACGGAACTGATAGAGGTTGCTCGGAAGCCGCTTCGGACGCAGCATCTTGCCGTTGCGGTTGATGATGACATCGCCATTGCGGGCGTTGTCGGCGGTGATTTCCTCGCAATCCAGGAAGCTGTTGTAGAGATCGCCGAGGTCGCCCGGCTTGTGGCTCACAGCGATCTGCTGCGTGAGACCGGCGCCGAGCGAGTCGGTGCGGGTCACGATGATGCCGTCTTCGACGCCCAGTTCGAGGAACGCGTGGCGGCAGGCGCGAATTTTCGCCAGGAACACCTCGTGCGGCACCGTCACCTTGCCGTCCTGATGGCCGCACTGCTTTTCGTCGGAGACCTGGTTTTCGATCTGCAGCGCGCACGCGCCTGCTTCGATCATCTTCTTGGCGAGCAGATAGGTCGCCTCCGCATTGCCGAAGCCGGCATCGATGTCGGCGATGACGGGCACGACGTGGGTCTGGAAGGTGTCGATCTTCTCGATCAGCGCCGCTTCCTTTGCCTTGTCGCCCGCCTTGCGAGCGGCATCGAGCGCACGGAAGGTATCGTTGAGCTCACGGGAGTCCGCCTGACGCAAAAATGTATAGAGCTCTTCGATCAGCGCCGGCACCGAGGTCTTCTCGTGCATCGACTGGTCGGGAAGAGGTCCGAACTCGGAGCGAAGTGCTGCGATCATCCAGCCGGAGAGATACAGATAGCGGCGATCGGTCTTGCCGAAGTGCTTCTTGACCGAGATCAACTTCTGCTGCGCGATGAAGCCATGCCAGCAACCCAGCGACTGGGTGTACTTGGTGGGATCGGCGTCATAGGCAGCCATATCGCTGCGCATCAGCGCCGCGGTGTACCGAGCGATATCCAGGCCGGTCTTGAAGCGGTTCTGCAGACGCGTGCGCGCCACGGCTTCGGCGGTGATGCCGTTCCAGGTTTCCTTGGCCTTGAGCAGCGCTTCAGCAGCTGCAACTTCGCTCAAATAGGAAGCCGGTCCCTGGAGTGCCTGGTCACTGATTCCGCGTGGCTGGTAGTTCATGTTCGTGATCCTTTCGGTGACGGCAAATTCGCAGGGTTTGCCTTCGCCATTCCTCGACATTCTTGACAATGCATTGCGAAATGCGTGGCAGGAGCTAAACGCGAAAGAACGAAGTTCGTATAGAGACCTTGTTTTTGAATGGTGATGTCATGTAACATGCACACTTGTAATAAATGTAAAATTGTTAATTTTGTCACAAAGTAGGTCAGGAAGGCTGCCATGCCTGCGTTCTTTTCTCCCTCGCCCCGCTCTTGCGGGGAGCGCGTAGCCCGGATGGAGCGAAGCGTAATCCGGGGCAGGTCAATGCGCGGACAGAACGGCCCCGGATTACGCTGCGCTCCATCCGGACTACGAAGCACCCGCAAGCAGGGAGCCCCCCATGCCCTCTGAGGCCGGAAAAAAGCTGTTCGTCGGCCCCCGCTTCCGGCGGATCCGCCAGCAATTGGGGCTGTCGCAGACCCAGATCGCCGAGGGGCTCGGCATTTCGCCCTCCTACATCAACCTGATCGAGCGCAACCAGCGGCCGGTGACGGCGCAGATCCTGCTGCGGCTGGCCGAGACCTACGACCTCGATCTGCGCGACCTCGCCACCGCCGACGAGGACCGCTTCTTCGCCGAATTGAACGAGATCTTCTCCGACCCGCTGTTCCGCCAGATCGATCTGCCGAAGCAGGAGATGCGCGACCTCGCCGAACTCTGCCCCGGCGTGACCCATGCGCTGCAACGGCTCTACGCCGCCTATACCGAGGCGCGCCGCGGCGAGACCCTGGTGGCGGCGCAGATGGCCGATCGCGAGGGCTCGCAGTTCGAGGCCAACCCGATCGAGCGGGTCCGCGACCTGATCGAGGCCAACCGCAATTATTTTCCGGAGCTCGAAACCGCCGCGGAAACTTTGCGCGACGAGATCAACGTGCCGGCCGAGGGGCTTTACGCTGCCCTCGTCGCACGCTTGCGGGAAAAACATTCGATCGTCACCCGCATCATGCCTGTCGACGTGATGCGCGACACGCTGCGCCGTTTTGATCGCCATCGCCGGCAACTGCTGATCTCCGAACTCGTCGACAACCCCGGGCGCGGTTTCCAGCTCGCCCTGCAACTCGGCTTTGCCGAATGCGGCCCGGGCATCGACGCCATCGTCAGCCGCGCCGGCCCGCTCGACGACACCTCGCGGCGGCTCTACCGGATCACGCTCGCGAACTACTTTGCTGCGGCTGCGATGATGCCCTACCAGGCGTTTCATTCCGCCGCAGAAGCCCTGAGCTACGATGTCCACGTGCTGGCACAGCGCTTCAATTCCGGGTTCGAGCAGGTCTGTCACCGCCTCACCACCCTGCAGCGGCCGAACGCGCGCGGCGTGCCGTTTTTCATGCTCCGGGTCGACAATGCCGGCAACGTCTCGAAACGCTTCTCGTCGGGCACCTTCCCGTTCTCGAAATTCGGCGGCACCTGCCCACTCTGGAATGTGCATTCGACCTTCGACATGCCCGACCGCCTGCTCAGCCAGGTGATCGAGCTGCCCGACGGCAACAGATATTTCTCGATCGCGCAGATGGTGCGCCGTCCGGTGGCGCCCTATCCGCAGCCGCAGCCGCGTTTTGCGATCGGCCTGGGATGCGAAATCCGCCACGCCGCCAAGCTCGTCTACGCCACCGGCATGGATCTCGAGAAGGCCGAGGGCACCCCGATCGGCGTCAATTGCCGGCTCTGCGAGCGTGAAAATTGCAGCCAGCGCGCCGAGCCGCCGATCACCCGCAGCCTGATCCTCGACGAGAACACGCGACGGGTGTCGTCGTTCGTGTTCTCCAATGCACGGGAGCTGTGAGGCGTTCAATCCACCGCGGCAAAAGCCTTGCACCAGCCGTCCTTGCTGATTGCGCCCTCGACCACCTTGCAGCCATCCAGCGCCACGAACAGCGTGCACATCCCGCACGAGTAGATGCCGTTCGGCGTGTCCTGGTAGTCAGCCTGCGGCTTGGTCATCTTGTCGGTGGCGAAGGCACGCGAGGCGTGGACGAAGATCGTGGCAGAGAGTCCTGCAAGCGCGGCGCTGACAAAGGTGCGCCGCGAACTGGCTGATTGTTGTTTGGCCATGGTGTTCACCCCATGCGTCGTCCCGGCGAAGGCCGGGACCCATAACCACAGGATTGCGTTGCTGAAGAAGGCTGTGGCTGCGGCACCGTACAACAATTCTCATTTGTGGCTATGGGTCCCGGCCTGCGCCGGGACGACACGGAATTTGTGGCGCCGCTTGTGAGTCATACATCCGCATTCTCGCGACATGATTTGTCCGAGTTTTACATTTCGTTCCGCCCTCTCTGGAAATAGGCGCAGGGAAAGCCGGGTGCACGCTGCACCCGCGGTCTCGTGTGCAAAGGGTAGAAGAAAACGCACACGAGCATACAGGTTCAGCGGAGGCACTCCAGCTTTCCCTGCGCGATGGCTTTACGGCTTATACGTGCTCTCCCCGGCGAGACCGGGCTTTCTTGTCACCGTCGTCCACGAGACGCTTTCGCGTCCCACGAAGTCAACACCAACCACTGGGGCGTCGGGACCACACGACTACACCGTCCGCTTCATGCGCTCTCGTCAGCTGCGCATTCAGCGTCCACCGCATCCCACCGCGCGTTCGTGACGTGCGCACGCCCCTCTCATCGGGTGGGACGGGCCAATCTATATCACTGAGTTGCACTTCTGAAAATCGGAATATTTTTATCGGTGAGGCTTGACAGGTTTTTGGTGAGTTGCCCGTCGGGCAATCGGTTCCGTCAGCTCGCGCAATTTTGCGGTGTTTTAACGCTGGAACCGGTCCTCTGCCCCCAGAGTTAGCATCGCAGCAAGGGGCAGTTGAACGACAACACGACGGCCAAACCAATGAAGAATTTTTCCGATGCTGAATTTTCTCCCGAGGTGATCGCGCTGATGACGCGGGCGCTGGAATCGTCCGTTGCAACACTGCCGGATCCCGTCAGCACCTCGCATATCAATGTGATCGCGGAATCGATCCTGCGCACCGCCAATGACGGCGAACGGGAGGTCACAGCCCTCCAGCGGGTCGCGTTGCTGGAGCTTGCGCTGGCGCCGCGCGATTAGCGATACATGGTCAATGGTGGGTCTGCGCATTCGCGGTTCACCTCGTCGAGGCGCTGATCCGGCGCAGGGCATGGGCGGGGGAGGTGGAGGAGATACCCGTCTCAGGCTGAGGCGATTGTGAACGAGGCAACAGACAGGACACCTTATGATGGCCTATTGCTGTCATACACGGAGTGATCGCCATGCCAGTTTTCAAGCTGCCGCTTTCCGGCGATGTGGTGCAGAACATCAGCCTCTTCACCGCCTTTATGAGCCCGATCGGAAGCCAGTTCGGCCTCATCAACATCACGCCAGTTCGGCCTCATCAACATCACGCTCGGCAAATCGTCTGCGCCCGAGGTGGAGTCCGACGTGCTGTCTGATGTCGGCACCTATGGGAAGCAGATCGGCCAGATCGGCGATGCGTTGCTGGTGCTGATCGAACGCATGCCGAAGGGCTACGGTCTCGATGACGAGCCTGCCATCATTGCCCTAAAGCAGATGCTCGACGAGGTCACCAAGATCAAGACGCGGCACAAGCGGCCGAAGCTGCAGCGTGCGCACACGCACGAGACGACAGCCTGAACGTCCCGGGCCCGGTGACCTTGCAAACAAGGGCGATCTGCCTCAGTGTTCTCCTTTCCGTGCTTCCCATCACAACAAGCGAAAGAAACTCATGAAGCATCGCCCGCTCGGTCGTTCCGGCCTCACCGTCCCCACCTTCTGCTTCGGCTGCAATGTGTTCGGCTGGACGGTCGACGAGGCCTCGTCGTTTCGGTTGCTCGACACCGTGCTCGACCACGGAATGACGTTCCTGGATACGGCAGATGTCTATTCGCGCTGGGTGCCGGGCCATAGCGGCGGCGAGTCCGAGGCGATCATCGGCAAATGGATGAAGGCACGCGGCAACCGCAACCGTATCATCCTCGCGACCAAGGTCGGCATGGACATGGGCGATGGCAATGTCGGGCTGAAGCCGGACTACATCGCGCGCGCCGTCGAGGACTCGCTGCGACGGCTGCAGACCGACACCATCGACCTGTATCAGTCCCATAAGGACGACGAAACCACGCCTCAGGAAGAGACGCTTGCGGCCTACGACAGGCTGATCAAGGCCGGCAAGATCAGGGCGATCGGCGCATCGAATTTTTCCGCGGAGCGGTTGAAGGACGCCCTCGACATTTCGGCGAAGAACGGGCTTCCGCGCTATGACAGCATGCAACCCGAATACAGCCTGATGGAGCGAGCAAGCTACGAAGGTGCGCTGCAAAATGTCTGTGAGGACAACGATGTCGGCGTGATCACGTTCTTCTCCCTCGCTGCGGGATTTCTCACCGGCAAGTATCGCTCGGAGGCCGACTTCAGCAAGAGTCCGCGGGGGGTGCGCGGCATTCCAAAGTACATGAATCCTCGCGGCATGCGCATCCTGGCCAGCCTCGACGAGGTCGCAGCCGAGACCGGCACTGAGCCTGCCGCGGTCGCGCTCGCCTGGCTGATGGCCAAACCGTCCGTCACGGCGCCGATCGCCAGTGCGACCAAGCCCGAGCACGTCACGACGCTTGTCGCGGCGACCAAGCTCGAGCTTACGAAGAGTCAGGTCGAATGTCTGGACGCAGCGAGCGCCTAAGACAGATTTTCAGCGTCGTCCCGACGAAACAGGCTGTGTGAAAACCTGATCGGCTATTGTTGTCGGGATCGGGCTTTGATTCGAGGTTATGATGGCGCATGTGACGGGCCAGTCGCGGTATCAAACGACGCTTTTTCCTGAGGTTCTGGACGAGGTGGTGGGGCGCGACGATCCGGTTCGGGTGATCGATGCGTTTGTAGATGCGCTGGCTCTTGCGGAGTTGGGATTTTCGAAGGCTGCGGCCGAGGAACTGGGTCGGCCGCCCTATGCGCCGGGCGACCTGCTGAAGCTTTACATTTACGGCTATTTGCACCGGGTGCGGGCGAGCCGTCGG
>NZ_JYMU01000047.1:0-3431 GCF_000938235.1 Bradyrhizobium sp. LTSPM299 | reverse complement strand
CCGACGGCTCGCCCGCACCCGGTGCAAATAGCCGTAAATGTAAAGCTTCAGCAGGTCGCCCGGCGCATAGGGCGGCCGACCCAGTTCCTCGGCCGCAGCCTTCGAAAATCCCAACTCCGCAAGAGCCAGCGCATCTACAAACGCATCGATCACCCGAACCGGATCGTCGCGCCCCACCACCTCGTCCAGAACCTCAGGAAAAAGCGTCGTTTGATACCGCGACTGGCCCGTCACATGCGCCATCATAACCTCGAATCAAAGCCCGATCCCGACAACAATAGCCGATCAGGTTTTCACACAGCCTGGAAAGCCGGGACGACGCCGTGTTTGTTGATGCTCCTACCCCGCCGGCTGGAACGTATCCGCGCGCGCCATCGCCCAGGCCTCGCGGAAGCGGCGGTCCTGGGTGCCTTCGAGCAATTCGCCCGGACGCAGCGCCGGGTAAAGCTCGGCGAACGAACAGACCTCGGTGGTCGAGGTCCGCTGCGAGAAGTGGATCGACCGCAGGTCCTGGGTGTGTTCGAGGCCGGCTGCGGCGAGCAGCTCGGTGAGCGCATGCAGGGTCGAGTGATGGTAGTTGTAAACGCGCTCGATCTTGTCAGGGACGTAGAGCGCGCGGTTGCGCGACGGATCCTGGGTGGTGACCCCGGTCGGGCAGCGATCGGTGTGGCAGCTCAGCGACTGGATGCAGCCGAGCGAGAACATGAAGCCGCGCGCCGAATTGCACCAGTCGGCCCCGATCGCCATCGCGCGCGCCATGTCGAAGGCGGTCGCGATCTTGCCGGAGGCGCCGATCTTGATGCGATCGCGCGCACCGATGCCGATCAGCGCATTGTGGACGAAGTTGACGCCCTCGCGCATCGGCATGCCCAGATGGTCCATGAACTCGAGCGGCGCCGCACCGGTGCCGCCTTCATTGCCGTCGACCACGATGAAATCAGGATAGATCCCGCTCTCCTTCATCGCCTTGCAGATCGCCAGGAACTCCCAGGGATGGCCGATGCACAGCTTGAAGCCGGCCGGCTTGCCGCCGGACAATTTTCGCATCTGGCCGACGAATTCCATCATCTGCAGCGGGGTCGAGAACGCCTTGTGATAGGCCGGCGAGATGCAGTCTTCGCCCATGGCCACGCCCCTGATCCTGGAAATCTCTTCGGAGACCTTTGCCGCCGGCAGCACGCCGCCATGCCCGGGTTTGGCCCCTTGGCTGACCTTGAGCTCGACCATCTTGATCTGGTCGTCGGCCGCGACGCGGGCGAATTCATCCGCATTGAAGGTGCCGTCGCGATTGCGGCAGCCGAAATAGCCGGAGCCGACCTCCCAGATGATGTCACCACCCATTTCGCGGTGATAGGGGCTGACGCCGCCCTCGCCGGTGTCGTGGGCGAAGCCGCCCTTCTTGGCGCCGGCGTTCAGCGCCCGCACCGCGTTCGGGCTCAGCGCGCCAAAGCTCATCGCCGAGATGTTGAACACCGAGGCCGAATACGGCCTGGTGCAGTCGGGACCGCCGATGGTGATGCGGAATTTCTCCTCGGCATGCGGCTTCGGCGCCATCGAATGGTGCATCCATTCATAGCCGTCGCGATAGACGTCCTCCTGGGTGCCGAACGGCCGCTTGTCGAGCACCATTTTGGCGCGCTGATAGACCAGCGCGCGGGTGTCGCGGGAGAACGGCATGCCGTCCTTCTCGCTCTCGAAGAAATACTGCCGCATCTCCGGGCGGATTTCCTCGAGCAGGAAGCGTATATGCGCCGAGATCGGATAGTTGCGCAGCACCGCATGGCTCTTCTGGGTGAGGTCGCGGATGCCGAGCAAGGTCAGCGCGCCGAAGATGATCAGCGGGACCAGGATGATGTCGAAGATCTTGTGGTCAAAAATCCCAATTGCCAGCAGCAGCGCGGTGACGACGGAGCAGATCGTCAGCACGACGAAGCGCGGCGAGAACGGAAGCAGCATCGTTTCCATAGAACCCCTCAGCCAATCGGCAGAACCAGCTTGCGCGTGAGCCTAATCCAACTCGCGGAACCAATTCTACACGGTTATACGGCCGAGCAGTCACAGATGTGACAACCGCCCGAATGGGCAGTGCCCCCGCCACAACCGGTCCAATTGATTCGAAAGCGGCTATTGCGGTGCACCAAGGCGCGGGATCAATGGTCGTGCGGCCGCAATTCGTGGGGGATGAGGCCCTGCTTTACCGCATCGTCGGCGAGCCAGGCATCGGTGGCGTCGATGGCGCGGGCGATATGATCCGAGGTGCGGGAGAAATCGTAGGGCGATCCGACCAGCGGGCAGAGCGGCGGTACCACGAAATACTCGACGCCGGGACCGATGTTTTCCAGCTCGTTGACGAGCTGGCGGGCAATCAGGAGCGTCAGCGCATGCAGCGCGTTGGCGAGCGCGCCGACCGGCGGCGCCTCGTTCGCACAGGCATGCCCGGTCGGCAGCACGATCAGGCGCCTGGCGCCCTTCTTCACCGCGACGCGGACCGGCGTGTTGCTGGAGATCGCGCCGTCGGCGAGGTAGTGATCGCGGTAATGCACCGGTGTAAAGGCGCCGGGTATCGCCGTCGACGCCACGATCGCCTCCGCGGTCGAGCCTTCCGACAGCACCACGCTGTCACCGCTGATGATGTCAGTGGTGACGATGTGGACAGGCAATTGGGCGTCCTGCAGGTTGCGGAACGGGATGTTATCGTCGATCAGCTTGCGGATGCCGTCGTGCGGAATCAGGAAATCCCGCCGCAGCAGGAAGCCGAGCAGCGTCCGCCAGTTCACCGGGAAGACGTCCTGCCGCTGCAGGCCACGCCAGATCTCGGCCAGCCGCTCGACGCCAGGCAGCGTCGGATCGCCGGCAAAGAAGGCGCCGTTCAGCGCGCCGACGCTGGAGCCGACCACCATATCCGCCGTGATGCCGTGGCTGACCAGCGAGTGCAGCATGCCGACCTGGATCGCGCCAAAACTGCCGCCGCCGGCAAACACAAAGGCGGTCTTCGGTGGATCCGGATCGGTGATGGACAAGATGCAGCTCCCTGGCCGCCGCGTCGGTGAGGCCGCGCGGCGTTCGGGGCGTTATAGCAGTGGAAGATCGGTGCAGGCCACTCACACCGCCGTCGTCCTGGCGAAGCAGGCTGTGTGAAAACCTGATCGGCTATTGTTGTCGGGATCGGGCTTTGATTCGAGGTTATGATGGCGCATGTGACGGGCCAGTCGCGGTATCAAACGACGCTTTTTCCTGAGGTTCTGGACGAGGTGGTGGGGCGCGACGATCCGGTTCGGGTGATCGATGCGTTTGTAGATACGCTGGCTCTTGCGGAGTTGGGATTTTCGAAGGCTGCGGCCGAGGAACTGGGTCGGCCGCCCTATGCGCCGGGCGACCTGCTGAAGCTTTACATTTACGGCTATTTGCACCGGGTGCGGGCGAGCCGTCGG
>NZ_JYMU01000046.1:0-133739 GCF_000938235.1 Bradyrhizobium sp. LTSPM299 | reverse complement strand
CCGACGGCTCGCCCGCACCCGGTGCAAATAGCCGTAAATGTAAAGCTTCAGCAGGTCGCCCGGCGCATAGGGCGGCCGACCCAGTTCCTCGGCCGCAGCCTTCGAAAATCCCAACTCCGCAAGAGCCAGCGCATCTACAAACGCATCGATCACCCGAACCGGATCGTCGCGCCCCACCACCTCGTCCAGAACCTCAGGAAAAAGCGTCGTTTGATACCGCGACTGGCCCGTCACATGCGCCATCATAACCTCGAATCAAAGCCCGATCCCGACAACAATAGCCGATCAGGTTTTCACACAGCCTGGAAGGCCGGGACCCATACGCCGCGGCCCGCGGAAAGCGCACAAGCGGCATTGGCTTCTCTCACAACCCAATTCGGTGGCTATGGCCTTCGCCGGGACGACGGATTGAGGTGTGTCGCTGACGTCAAAGATTGATCACACCGCGCCGCGCCGCATGCGCGACGGCGTCGGTGCGGCCGGTGGCGTCGAGTTTGTCGAGCAGCGAGCCGACGTGAAACTTGGCGGTGTGGACGGAGATGCCGAGGCGGCGTGCGATCATCTTGTTCGACGCACCTTCGGCCAGCAGCGCCAGCACGTCGAGCTCGCGCGGCGTCAGTTCGAAGTCGCTCGCCGAGCCCGCGGTCTCCCGATCGCGCGAGATGATCACCGCCGCGACCGGCTCTCCCGGCGCGGCGAGGCGCAGGCCGGCGATGCCGCCGAGCAGCGTCGCCAACCGGTCTGCCAGGACCGGATCGTCGATCTGCAGCGAGATCACGATGTCGGGTGCGGTCTCTTCGCTCACGCCTCCGGCCTTTCGCCGATCGTCACCTTGACGTGCAACGGCTCACCACCACGACGGATTGTCACGTCGACCTCGGTGCCGACGCTCTTCGGGCCCAGGCTCCGCGACAGGGCCCGCACGCCGGACAGCCGCTCGTCATTGACGGCAATGATCACGTCGCCTTGCCGGATGCCGGCGGCGGCCGAGGGACCGTCCTTGTCGACATTCATCACCATCGCGCCGATGCCGTCGTCGAGGCGGATCGGCTGCATCCCGAGGCCGAGATATCCGCGCGGGATGCGGCCACGGCTTTCGAGCTGCGCCGCGACGCGCTCGATGGTCGAGGTCGGGATCGTCAGCACGCGGCGGGGTCCGAGCACCGCCATGCCAAACGGTTCTCCCGCCGCATTCAGCGCCAGTCCGCCCTGCTGGCTGTGCCGCAGCCGCACGTCGAGTTCGACCCGTGCGTCGATCTCGCCGCCGCGCAGGCTGCGCCAGGCTGGGCCCGACAGCGAGACCATGCCGAGCCGCGCGGTCGGGGCGCCGCTATCAGCCGCGACGACAACCGCAAGCGATCCCAGCGCGGGGATATTCGCCGACAGTTTGACTGGCGCAATATCTCCGTCGATCCGCAGCAGCGCGATGTCGGTGGTGTGGTCGCGCCCGGCGACGGTCGCCTGCCGCCGGCTGCCGTCGGAAAGCTGGATTTCGACCTCGCCTTCGTCGGCCAGCGCCTCGTCCGCGGTGACGATGAGGCCGGGCTTCCAGACGAAGCCGGACGCCCGCAGACGATGCGAATGCACGGAGACGATCGCGGGCGCTGCGCGTGCGACCGTCTCCGCAAGGGCTGAAGAAAGGACAGAAAGGGTGGTCGGTTCGGTCATGGAAAGCTCCTGTGGCTTCCCTCAATCTGGGATGCCGCTGGCGGTCCGGAAACTGGCCGAATGGGCAGGGTCCGGCTCCGCGCCGGTAACCACGGCCGATAGGCGTGGATCGGTCAGATCCGGTCCCGGGTCCTCCAGGCGAACAGCAGGAAGGCGGCCACGACGGCGACCACGATCAGCATCCAGTTCTGGCCCTCGAAGCCGAGGATATGGAAAGGCCGTATCAGAAATTGCACCGCGCGCCCCTTTTCGAGGCAAACTAAGGCTTTCTGCGATGGAAATATATTATTTTTGTATGTCTGACCCGGCCGGTCGCGTCCGATGCGACGTCGGTATTTCAGTCCGCCACGATGGGTTCCAGGCGATTTTCCAGCCGATAGCCAACCCCCGACTCGGTGATCAGCAGGCGCGGCTGGTTTGGATCGGCCTCGATCTTCTGGCGGAGCTTGCGCACCAGGATACGCAGGTACTGGATGTTGTCCCGCTGGTTGCCGGTCCAGATCTCCTTCAGCAGCTGATCGTGCGTCACCACGAGCCCGACATGCATCGCCAGGACGTGCAGCAGGCGGTATTCCTTCCGGGTCAGTTTGATCCTGGCGTCGTTGAGCGAGACGGTCCGACTGGCGAGATCGACGGCGAGCGGCCCGACCACGACCACCGGATTCTCGGTGGCGCTCTTGAAATAGCGGCGCAACGCGGCGTCGCTGCGGGCGAGAAGCTCGGCCATGCCGAACGGCTTCACGACGTAGTCGTCGGCGCCCGCCTGCAGCAGGCGGACCTTCTCATCCTCGTTGGCTTCGACGGAGAGCACGATGACCGGAACGTTCGACCACGAGCGCAGCCGCTCGAGTGCCTCGCTGCCGTGCAGGTCCGGCAGACCAAGATCGAGAATCACGAGGTCGGGCGAATTGAATGTCGCGATCTTCAGTCCCTCGGCGGCATTCTCCGCCTCGAGGACCGAGAAGCCATGGATCTCGAAGCCCGCGCGCAGGAAACGCCGGATCTTCGGCTCGTCGTCGATCAGGAGGACGAGGTTGCTCGGCTTACTCATCGTCGTAGGCCGCCAGTTCCGAGGTTTCGCATTGAAGGGCAGGTAGCAAGATCGATGCCGTGGTGCCGAGACCCTGGCCGCGACTGGCGATTTCGACGGTGCCGCTGTGGGTCGTGACGAAAGTAGATGCGATCCAGAAGCCGAGCCCGGAGCCCGGGATACTGGCCTGATGGCGTTCGCTGCGAAACGATTTGCGGCCGATATGGCGCTGCTCGTCCGGTGTGATGCCGACGCCCTGGTCGACGATCGATATGATGACGCGCCCGCGGTCGTGTCGGGTCAGGACCTTGATCGTCGAGCCGGACGGGGAATATTTGGCGGCGTTCTCCAAAAGCTGGCCGCAGGCCTCCTCGATCAGGCCGGAATCGACATTGAGCAGCGGCAGCTCGTCTTCGAACGCGATCTCCACGCGATGCGCCTGAAGGCGCCGGGCGCGGCCCTTCACCGCGGCATTGACGATGTCGCGCGGATCGGCCCATTCGAGACGAGGGGTCAGCCCGCCGGCGGTCACCCGCGTGGCATTCAAGAGGTTCCGGATATGGCCGTCGAGGTGGGCGACCTCCTCCGAAATCGCTTCCGTCAGCGAGTGCAGCCGGTCGTTGTCGCGAACCGCCTGCATCGAGTCCATGACGCTCACCGACCCCCGGATCGCTGCCAGAGGCGAGCGCAGCTCATGCGAGAGCGTCCCGTGGAACGCGTCGCGCAACAGCTCGGCCTGCAGATGCAGCCGGGCGTCGTCCATCGCCTTGCCGATATCGAGCCGCTGCAGGGTCAGCGTGACCTCTTCGAGAATCGCCTCGACGCGGCGGGTCCGGCTCCGGATCTCGTCGAGGGAGCTGTGCCCGACATTGATGGCGATGACGCCGTGGACTACCGTCTCGGAGCTGATGGCGCGCAGCAGCCAGATATCCTGCGACGGTGCATCGATGACGCTGCGGCCGGTCGCGCCGACGGTCTCCGTCATGGCCGTCACGGCCTCCACCACTGTCGGCGGGGCGATCGCAGATCCCGGCAGCGATTCGAAGTGGCCGTCCGAGGCGGCGACGAACAGCGCCCCGCGCGCGCCGAGCGTATGCGAGAGGTAATAGTGAATGGCGGCGATCAGGTCGGAGACCGTGAAGCAGGCGGCCAGCCGCTTCGAGAATCCATAGAGATGCTGGATCTCCCTCTCACGGCGCCGCAGCCGCTCGGTCTCGCGCCGCAGCCGCGAGGCGAGATTGCTGGTCGCCAGCGCCACGACGAGGAACAGCAGAAGGTCGACGGCCTCCTGCGGGTTGTCGACCCGAAAGCTGTAGACCGGTTCGAAGAAGAAGAAATCGGAGGCGGCGATTGCGGCCAACGATGCGAGCGTGCTCGCCCATATGCCCCAGCGTGTGGCTGCGAAGATGATCGGGATCAGATAGGCGACGGGGATCAGGCTGGCCGCGACCATCGAGTCGAGCACGAACAGCAATGCCGTGATCAGCAGGATCGACCCGACCGACAGTACGAGAGGCAGCACGTCGAGCCGCATCGTCCACGACGATTGCGCCTCGTCGGTCAATGCGAGGTCAGGCGTCGCTTCAGTGCGGCGCGTTCGGGCATCTGCGAGTCGTTGAAACAGAGGCAGGGAATCAATCAAGTATTTTGCTCTCGTAGAGAAAGACACCGGAAGATCCTCGGGAAGATCCTCGCCATGGCCTTTCGGGCCAGCACGGAATCCGCCCCAGCAACATCCGACCGGCGTACCGAACACGAAACGGTACGCCGCCAAAATGGCCCGCGTCCGCGCAAATGCTCAACGTCCGGTCGTCGTTGTTGCCCCGATGTCGCCAACTACCCAGCGATTCGAGCATTCCTCATAACTGGATATAGATTCAATGTTGTTGGAGCGGACGGGATATATAAAAGTAATAGCCGCGGCTCGACGCGGCGGCTTGCCGATCGGTTCGTGGGTTCAGCGCAGATGCGGCAGGGGCGATTTGTCGTCAGATCTCTGCAGCAGCTCGTTGACGTAGCCGAGCGCCAGTTTTTCCCCTGCGAGCTCCGGCTTCGACGCCCGGTACAGGCCGGATTCGCCGGTGTGGTTGGTCCGCGGCGGGGTCAGTTTGCTGATTGCCGCCGAACTGATGTATTTGGGCGGATAGAGATAGAAGTCCATCAGCGGGGTCAGCGAAGAGCCGGATTGCCGCTTCAGGACGGACAGCGCCGTTGCGCCGGCGTCCGGATAAAGCGCGCTCCAGCCGGCGAAGCTGCTGGCCAATATCTCCAGCGACAGGATCGCGGTCGCGATCTCGACAAAGCCCAGGTGGGACTTCTTGGCGCTTCGGGTCGTCGACGCCTTTCGCAGCCGTTGCCGGAATTCGTGGTGCCGTTCGATGAAGGGGCCGAGCCTGGCGCGCCACAGCATGTCGGGCAGGCAGGCATAGCCGTGGACGTCGTGATAGCTCTCGATCAGGTTGCGGCACTGCGCCGTGAGATCGGCCGGCAGGAAGTCGAGATCGATATTGTCGATCCCGCCATCGAGGGCCGCATCGTTTGCGCAGTTCATAACGTTCGCCACGACGAGCGATGCTCCGTTGCATCGAAGCGAACGATTTCGCTCCAGCAACAAGCTTAGCCAATGGCTGCATATATCTTCGATGGAGGTATCGGGCGGTTTCCATAGCAATAAAATAGCTATCGCATCGATTCCGAGCGCAGCACTTGCAGCGCTATGGCGGAAATGACACAGCGCGCTGCAATCTGTTGCAGCGCGTCGCAATATCTTAACAAAACGTCACGCCGTTCGCCGGGTTCTTGAGCAAGTGCGTAAGCAAATGACGCTTATCTGCGCAACTGACGTCAGGAGGACCGCTCCGGATATTTTATCTTAATGAAAGCGCGGGGAGACCCGTATCGCCTTTTTCTCTGTGCCCCGGGAATGATTACACAGGCCTTACACGCGCGAGCGCTCGAAGCGTCGGTTGCATTAGCTTGGGGCAAAATCATGAAGAGGCTTCTTTATAGCGGGCGTATCGTTGCCGGCGGTGGGTGCGGCTCGGATACTATGACGATTGTAGTGTTATGATGATTGTAGCGAACTGGAATTGGCGGCGTACAGCGATCCTCGTCGCAGCGATGGTGCTGGCGGCGGGCGGTCTATATGCCGCGGGTCGAATGTTCGCGCCGCATGCCAAATCGTCCGAAGTGTCGAGCCAGGCCAGGGCGAAGCCGCCGCGCTATATACCCACAGCCGCCGAATGGGCGACGCTTTCGGTCGAGCCGGTGGCGGAGCGCGTCTTTCGTGCCGAGCACATCACTGAAGGCAAGGTCGCGGTCAACGAAGAGAGCTCGACGCCGATCTTTTCGCCCTATGCCGGGCGGGTCATCAAGCTCCTGGTCAAGCCCAGCGACGTTGTCGAGCGCGGTCAGCCGCTGTTTGTGGTGGAAGCCACCGACGCGGTGCAGGCGCTGAACGATTTCGTTGCGGCGCTGGGTACACTCAACTCTGCCCGCTCGAAGCTGAAGCTGGCCGAGACCGTCGAGAAGCGGGCCAATGATCTCTATGCCGGCAAGGCCGTGCCGTTGAAGGACTGGCAACAGGCGCAGGCCGATCTGAACTCGGCCCAGAACGATCTGCGCTCGGCCGAGACCGCGCTCGAAGCGACGCATAACCGATTGCGCATCCTCGGCCGGTCCGAGGAGCAGATCACGTCGTTCGAGCAGACCAGGCAGATCAGCGCGGATACGCCGATCTACTCGCCGATCGGAGGCACTGTCGTCCAGCGCAAGGTAGGTCCGGGTCAGTTCATCAGCAGCGGCGCCAGCGATCCGGTCTTCGTCATCGGAGATCTTTCCACGGTTTGGCTGACGGCCTTCGTGCGCGAGAGCGAGGCGGCCGATGTCGCTGTCGGGCAGGAGATGGCGTTCACCGTGCTGGCTCTGCCGGGCAAGGCGTTCACAGCCAGGCTCGACTATGTCGCTGCGGCGATCGATCCGGCAACCCGCCGCTTGCTGGTGCGCGCGACGCTCGACAACAAGGACGGCCAGCTCAAGCCGGAGATGTTCGCCAGCGTCACGATCTATGCCGGCGGCGACCGTCCCTCCGTCGGCGTGCCGAAGCAGGCGCTGATCTATGAGGGTGATCACGTCCGGCTTTGGGTTGCGCATGATGACAAGTCGATCGAGTTACGTGAGATCGAAACCGGCCTGACCAACGGCAATCTGGTTGAGGTTCGCACCAATCTGAAGGCCGGCGAGCAGATCGTGACCCGAGGCAGCCTGTTCATCGATCGGGCTGCGTCCGGCAGTTAGCCTTTAGCCGCCATCACGCGCAAAGATCGGATCGCATGGACCGCCTCGTCGCTCTCGCAGTCAATCGTCGGTTCCTGATGGTGGGGCTGTTTGCGGCCGTCCTCATCGGTGGTCTCGTCGCGTTCCAGCAATTGAACATCGAGGCCTATCCCGACCCCACGCCGCCGATGGTCGATATCGTGACCCAGAGCCCCGGCCTGTCGGCCGAGGAAATCGAGCGTTACATCACGATTCCCCTGGAGACGCAGGTCGCGGGCATCAAGAACCTGAAGGTGATCCGAACCATTTCGCTTTACGGCCTGTCGGACGTGAAGCTGCAATTCTCGTTCGATTATACCTACGACCAGGCGCAACAGCAGGTGCTGAACCGATTGTCGCAGCTACCGCCGCTGCTCAACAATGCGCAGCCGCAGATCTCGCCGCTCAGCCCGATCGGCGAGATCTATCGCTATCGCCTGGTCGGCCCGCCGAACTATTCGGTGCTTGATCTCAAGACGCTGCAGGACTGGGTGCTGCAGCGACGCTTCCGCACCGTGCCCGGGGTGATCGACGTCACCGGCTGGGGCGGCAAGACCAAGACCTACGAGCTCCAGGTCGACTTCAACAAGCTCGTGGCCAACGGCATGACCTTGCCGCAGCTTCTCCAGGCCGTGAGCAATGCGAACGTCAACGTCGGCGGCAATACCATCGATATCGGTCCGCAGTCCGCGGTGGTGCGGGGTGTCGGCCTGATCCGATCGATCGATGGGCTCGCCAACACCATGGTTGCTGCAAGCGGCGGCACGCCCGTTCTGGTCAAGGACGTCGCGACCGTTAGCGTCGGCGAGCAGCCGCGGCTCGGGATTGCCGGCCAGGACGAGGCCGACGACATCGTTCAGGGCATCGTGCTGATGCGGCGCGGCGAACAGAGTTCACCGACGATCTCCCGGGTCGAGCAACTGGTCAGTTCGATCAATAGTTCCTCGATCCTGCCGCCGGGCGTCCGGATCGAACGCATTTATGATCGCAAGGACCTGATCGAGACCACGACCCATACCGTGCTCGAGAACATGGTGGTCGGCATCACGCTGATCGTCTTTCTGCAGTGGGTGTTCCTCGGTGATCTCCGCAGCGCCTTCATCGTGGGCGCGACGATACCGTTCGCGCTGTTTTTTGCAGTCGGCATTCTGGTGCTGCGCGGCGAATCCGCCAACCTGCTGTCGGTCGGCGCGATCGATTTCGGCCTGATCGTCGATGCCACCGTCATCATGGTCGAAGCGATCTTCCGGCGGTTGTCGCACACGGTGCATCTCTCCGAGCACGAGCAGGCCACGATCTCCGCCAGCACGGCAGCTGACATGAAGCATCACGCGGTCCTGACGGCTGCCGCCGATGTGTCGCGGTCGATCTTCTTTGCCGCGGCGATCATCATCGCGGCATTCCTGCCGCTGTTCACGCTGAGCGGCGTCGAAGGCAACATCTTCGGTCCGATGGCGCGGACCTATGCCTACGCGTTGGCCGGCGGCCTGCTCGCGACCTTCACCGTGACGCCTGCGCTCAGTGCCATCATCCTGCCGGCGCATGTCGAGGAGACCGAGACCTTCCTGATGCGTCTGCTGCATCGGCTCTATATGCCGGTGCTGGCGAGCTCGCTGGCGCATCGCCGGATCGTGCTGATGGGTGGCGTGGCGCTGGTCCTGATCACCGCTGTTGCAGTGCGGCTGCTCGGCCTCGAGTTCCTGCCCAAGCTCGAGGAGGGCAATCTCTGGATCCGCGCGACCTTGCCGCCGACGATTTCGCTGCAGGCGGGCAACACCTATGTCAACGACATGCGCAAGCTGATAGCGCGCCGTCCTGAAGTGGAATCGGTCGTATCGCAGCACGGCCGTCCCGACGACGGCACCGACGCCGCGGGCTTCTTCAACGCGGAATTCTTTGCGCCGCTGAAGCCGGCGAAGGAATGGCCGGACGGCGAAAGCAAGGACGAACTGACGGCAAAACTGCTCGCCGATTTGCAGGAACAGTTTCCCGGCGTCGAATTCAACTTCTCGCAATACCTCCAGGACAACGTCTCGGAGGCAGTGTCCGGCGTCAAGGGTGAGAACTCGATCAAGCTCTATGGCAACGACTTGCAGGCGCTGACGGATACCGCCAACAAGATCAAGTCGGTGCTGTCGACCGTGCAGGGCGTCACCGATCTGGCGGTGTTCACCTCGCTCGGCCAGCCCACGGTGCAGATCGACATCGATCGGGCGCGGGCGGCGCGCTACGGGCTCTCGCCCGGCGACATCAACACCACGATCAAGACCGCAATCGGCGGCGACAGCGCCGGTGACCTCTACGAGCCCGGTAGCGACCGCCATTTTCCGATCATCATCCGTCTTGCCCCGCAGTTCCGCCGCAGTGCGGAGGCGATCCAGAACCTGCGGATCGGTGCGCAAGGGCCGAACGGCATCACGCAGGTGCCGCTCAGCGAGGTCGCGACCGTCAAGCTGGTGTCGGGCGCGGCGTATATCTATCGCGAGCAGCAGGAGCGCTATCTGCCGATCAAGTTCTCGGTGCGTGAGCGCGATCTCGGCAGCGCGATTCAGGAGGCGCAGGACAAGGTCGCAGCGCAGGTGCAGTTGCCGCCGGGATCGCGCGTCGAATGGGTCGGCGAGTTCGGCAATCTGCAGGACGCGATCAAACGGCTGTCGATCGTCGTCCCGATCAGCCTGGCGTTGATCGCGATGCTGATCTGGTTCAATTTCGGTTCCGTGATCGACACCGCGCTCACGATGAGCGTGATCCCGATGGCGGTGCTTGGCGGCATCCTCGGATTGCTGCTGACCGGAATTCCCTTCAGCGTTTCTGCAGCGATCGGGTTCATCGCGCTGTTCGGCATTTCGGTGATGGACGGCATCATCATCCTCTCGCAATACAACCAGTTGATCGACGAGGGCATGGAACGCGGTGCCGCAATCCTGCGCACCGGTGAACTGCAGCTTCGCCCGGTGCTGATGACCTGCGTGGTTGCGGGCATCGGGCTTCTGCCCGCGGCGGTGTCGTCCGGCATCGGCTCCCAGGTGCAGAAGCCGCTGGCGATCGTTGTGGTGGCCGGCATGACGCTGGCGCCGATCGTGATCCTGGTGACCCTGCCGGCGCTGATTTCGATGTTCTCGCGGCGTACCCGGCAAGGTCTCGCCGCCGCCGGCCAGTTGGCGCCGGCGGAATGACAGGCGACGCTGATGATCGAGGTCGGTTGTGAGTAGGGCGGTTTCAAAGGAGGGCACGAGGCGCGGCTCGCTGGGGTGGTTGCCGCTCTGCCTCGCAGCGACGCTCGCGCAGATGACGCCGGCCGCAGCGGAGACGCTGACGGAAGCCCTGGTGCTCGCCTACCAGGCCAATCCGCAGCTCAATGCCGACCGTGCACGCCAGCGCGGTGCTGACGAAAACGTGCCGATCGCGCTGGCCGGATATCGGCCGCAGATCGTGGCCAGCCTCAGTGCCGGGCTGCAGGCCGTGCGCAACACGCTGCCCGACAATACCATCCAGAGCGCCACGCTGAAGTCCTGGACCATCGGCGTCACCGTCACTCAGGTCCTGTTCAACGGTTTCAAGACCGCGAACAGCGTTCGCGTCGCCGAATTCCAGGTGCTGTCCGGACGTGAGGCATTACGCAACACCGGGCAAGGCGTGTTGCTGGACGCGGTCACAGCGTACATGAACGTGATGGCCAATCAGGCGCTGCTCGAGGCGCAGCGCACCAATGTCGCGGTGCTCCGCGAGATCCAGGCCACGACCGCGCGGCGGCTCGCCGCCGGCGACGTCACGCCGACCGACACCGCGCAAGCGGAAGCAAGATTGAACCGCGGCCTCGCCGATCTCAACGCCGCTGATGTGACGCTCGCCATCAGCAAGGCAACCTATGCCCAGGTGATCGGCGAGGCCCCGTCCCGGCTCGCAGCGGCCGCGCCGGTCGACCGGCTCTCGCCGACATCGATGGCGGCGGCGATCGAGACCGCCAATCACGAACATCCGGCGGTCCTCGGAGCGGGCTACGATATCGACGTTGCCCAGACCACGATCAAGGTGGCCGAGAGCGCCCTGTTGCCGACCGTTGCGGTTCAGGCCGGCGCGAGCCGGTCGGTGCAGTCAGACCCGACGCTCAGCACGTCCGGCACCGACCAGGCCTCCGTGCTCGGGGAGATCAATGTGCCGATCTATGACGGCGGCACGGCCGCGTCGCAAACACGGCAGGCCAAGGAATTGGCCTCGCAGAGCCGCATGGTGCTTGAGCAGGTTCGCAACCAGTCGCGGACCGCCGCGGTCAGCGCGTGGGTATCCAATGAGGGCACCAAGGTGGCGCTCTCGGCGGCAGAGTCGGAGACGCGCGCGGCCGAGGTCGCGCTGCAAGGTGTCCGGCGCGAGGCGCAGGGCGGTCAGCGCACCACAATCGACGTGCTCAACGCGCAGCAGGACCTGACCAACGCCCGCTCGCGACAAATTCTCGCGCAGCGCGACCGCGTCATCGCGTCCTACACCTTGCTCAGCGCGGTCGGGCGGCTCGACGTGCGCACGCTCAACCTCAACACGCCGGATTACCTGCCCGAGGTTCATTATCACCAGGTGCGCGATGCCTGGCATGGCGTCCGCACGCCATCCGGCCAATAGGAGTCACCCTGAAAGGAGATTGCGTGATGGATCAACTGGCTGCTCTCAGGCTCTTCACCATCATGGCGGCACTTATGGTACTGTTGGTCGCCTCGGCGTTCTCGTAGAACTAAGGCCGGTCAAAACCGCGCCGGCCAGAACATATGATGTCGCAAGGGAGCTCGGCTGAACCATGAGCGAGCATATCATCGTCAGCGACCAGGAGGCGGTGCGCATCATCACGATGCGGCGTCCGGAGAAGAAGAATACGCTGACCCAGGACATGTATCTCGCGATGAGCGATGCGATCGATTCCGCGCAACGCGATCCCGCGATCCGCTGCCTGATCCTGACCGGGCGCTCCGGCGTATTCTCGGCGGGCAACGACATCGGCGACTACCTGCAGGCCGCGACATACGAGGTGACCCGGCCGCGCAACTCGGTGATCTTCCTGCAGTCGCTCGTCAACAACACCAAGCCGATCATCGCGGCCGTCGATGGCATCGCGATCGGCATCGGGACCACGATGGTGTTCCATTGCGACTATGTCGTCGCCAGCACCACGGCGACGTTCTCGTCGCCGTTCATCCAATATGGCCTGGTTCCGGAAGGCGCGACAAGCCTGCTGGTTCCTCGCATGGTCGGTCACCAGCGGGCGTTCGCGATGCTGGTGCTCGGGCGCGCGATGAGCGCCGCCGACGGCCACGAGGCCGGCTTCGTCAACCTGGTCGTTCCGCCCGGACATGCGGTCGTCGAGGCGCAGAAGGTCGCGCGCGATATCTGCGCGTTGCCGGCGGAGGCCGTCGCGATCTCCCGAAAGCTGCTCAAGCCGCCGACCGAGGATCTGGTCCGTCGGATCGGCGAGGAGGACCGCAATTTCGGCGAACGGATGCGCTCTCCAGAGGCGGTCGCTGCGTTCCAGGGGTTCTTCGCACGCAAGAAGAGGTGAGGGACGTCGTCGCCAGGTTTGCGGCTGGGGCAACTCCCGAACCGCAACCTGTCAGCTCAGCCACCGCAGGGTCGCCCTCGGGCTCTCGCCGAACTTGGCGCGATAAGCGCTGGCCATGCGACTGAGATGGGTAAAGCCGAGGTCGAAGGCGATATCGACGATCCGCTCGCCCGGCCGCGCCGTCTTGAGACGCGCGTTGAGCTCGGCGAGACGGATGTCCAGCAGCATCTCGGAAATCGTGGTCCCGAAATGGCGGCGGAAGCCGATCTGCAGCGCGCGGATGCCGGTGCCCGCGAGTTCGGCGAGCTCGGCGAGATCAAGCGGCTCGGTTGCGCGCGTTTCCAGATAGGCCCGCGCCCGCTTCAGCGCCGCCGGTTGGGTTTCGCCGCGTCCGTTGAACACATCGATGGCGGCGCTCAGGCTGTGATGCTGGCCGTTGAGCAGCGTGCTGAGGAATGCCTCGCGCCAATCGGCCGCTGCGATCGCGGGCAGCTTCTTCTGTGGCCCGACCTGTTCGGCAAGCGTGACGAGATGTTCGATTCCCGCGGCGAGTGTTTGCCCGGCCGGACGTGTCAGATCGAGGGCCGGATCGAATTCGACCGGCCGCACTGCCGAGCCGCCAAGCGCCGCTGCGCGATGCTCCACCAGCTTGCGGTCGAGCAGCACGATGAGTTGCGCGCAATCGTCGCGCCATGTCATCTCAGTCGGCATGGTCGGTGACAGCAGCGATGCGATGTGTTGCGGTCCGGCCGTTACCTCGCGCGCTGCGGTTTTCACCGAAGCGGAGCCGTGCAACGGCATTTGCAGCAGGAAGAAGCGATCGAGGCAGCCGGGGTTGATCGACACCGAGCCGCCATAGGCAACGTAGTTGACGGAGAAGCCGTCGAAGTCGGCGCAGTTGTGAAGGGCGAAGAAATCCCGCTCCGACCGCTCGACCGGCGTCAGGTGGTGCGGGCAGAAGATGCGTCCGATCGCCTCGGCCGCGTCGTCGACGCGCGTCGTGGAGACTCGCGCGAAATCCGCCAGCCTTGCCCTCGTCGAAACCTCGCTGCTCGTCGCAATCACGCCGGCCGTCCGGAGTTGTTTGAGGTCTAAAGCATCGGCAGCCTAATGCATCTTTCTAAAAAGGGGAACGCGGTTTCGTTGCGCAAACTGCCCGATCGGCGCGCAGAAGGGAGCACCGGCTTTGGGCACGCCGGGCTGGCCGCGCGCTTTCGCATCGCAGCATGGTCGTATCCGGCTTGCGGATTCGTTTATCGGCTAGACAGCCCCGACAGCTGGCGACAGGTTTGGGCTCCGCAATGCGCATCCAATCTGGAGAGGCTGACATGGGCAAGCTTGAAAAAGGCATCACGCAAAACGGCACCGGCTACGGCGGCAAGACCTGGAATATCCTGGGCCAGGTCTATTATCCGAAGGCGGTGACCGACTCGACCTTCGCGTTCGAGACCAACAGCGATCCCGGTCAGTTCGTGCCGGTGCACATCCATCCGACCCAGGAGGAGTTCATCCTGGTGCAGGAGGGCGTGCTCGACCTCAAGCTCGACGGGGTCTGGGTGCAGGCCAAGGCCGGCGACCTCGTGCGCCTGCCGCGCGGCATCCCGCACGGCTATTTCAACAAGTCGGACAAGCCGGCGCGGGCGCTGTTCTGGGTCTCGCCGATGCAGAAGCTCGAAGCGCTGTTCGAGAAGCTGCACAATCTGCAGGACCCCGCCGAAGTCGTGCGTATTTCCGCCGAGCACGAGGTGGACTTCCTGCCGCCGGAAGCCAACGACTAGGCTCGGGCGGCAGAACCAGAACCGCGCACGCGACATGGAATTCGCCGGAGCAACCCTCCGGCGACGACGGGGATTCGTGCGCTTAAGGGAATGGACCAGTTCACTAATCGCGGAGCGGTTTCATGGTCAAACAGAAGCATGTGTGCGTCATCGGCGCCGGCGTATCGGGGCTCGCGGCCGGAAAGGCTTTTGCCACGCGCGGCCACAAGGTCACGATCATCGAGCGCAGCGGCGATCTCGGCGGGGTCTGGGAGCCGGCGCGCGCCTATCCCGACGTCCAGACCCAGAGCCCGAAAGAGCTCTATCGCTACGCTGACAAGGCGATGCCGGATTCCTATCCGGAATGGCCGAAGGGTCCGCAGGTCCATGCCTATCTGCGCGATTACGCCCGCGATCACGGGCTCGACCGTGCGATCCGCTTCAACATCAAGGTGGAGGCCATGAACCGTCGCGCCGATGGCAAGCCAGGCTGGACGCTCGTGCTGCGCAACGCGGACGGCGCCACCAGCCACGAAGATTTCGATTTCGTCGCCGTCTGCACCGGACAGTTCAACGAGCCGCAGACGCTGCTGTTGGCGGGCGAGGACGGCTTCAAGGCGCGGGGCGGCCAGATCCTGCATTCGTCGCAATATGGCGATCCTGATCTCGCCAAGGGGCGGAAGCTGGTCGTGCTCGGCGGCTCGAAATCGGCGACCGACATCGCGGTGAACGCAGTCAATTCCGGCGCCAGCGAGGTCACCATCGTCTACCGCGAGCCGGTCTGGCGGATTCCCTATTTCATCGGCGGCCTCGTCAACTTCAAGCGCATCCTGTACATCCGCGCCCAGGAGGAGATGTTCCGGAGCTGGGGCATCGGGCCGATGTCGCGGCTCGCGCACGCGATTGCAAAACCGTTCGTGTGGGCGAACTGGCGCGGGCTGGAGAGCATGCTGAAGCTGCAGCTCAAGCTGAAGCAGTGCGACATGGTGCCGAAGGAGAGGATCGAGGACGGCGTCAACTGCTCGGTGCCGATTGCGACCCCCGGCTTCTATCCAATGGTCGCCGATGGCCGGATCAAGGCGGTGCGCGGCACGTTCGATCACTATGACGGCAACACCATCGTCACGAGCGGTGGCCAACGGATCGCCGCCGACATCGCGGTGCTCGCGATCGGCTACAAGCTCGGCGTCCCGTTTCTATCAGATGCTTTTCGGGCGAAGCTGGTTGAGCCCGACGGGCAATATCGGCTGTATCGCCTGATCGCCAATCCGGATCTGCCCGATATGGGCTTCGTCGGCTTCAATTCGAGCTTCTGCACGGTGCTGTGCGCCGATCTCGCCGCGAACTGGCTGGTGCGTTACGCGGACGGCCAACTCGCTCACCAGCCTGATACGGCCGAGATGAACGACAACATCGCGATGATGCTGCACTTCAAGCGTGTCGAGCGCCCGGCGGCGGGCGTCTATGGCGGGCTGTGCGTCGCGCCCTACCACTTCAAGCACTTCGACGAATTGCTGGCCGACATCGGCACCACGGCGCGCCGCCGCAGCCCGCTCGTCGAAAAGTTCACGCCGCCCGACGCGGACGCATATGCCCGCTTCCTCGCGACCGCGCCTGATTACAAGGCGGTGGCATAGCGCCACCGCCGCTCGTCAGTCGCGGCCGGCGTCGAGGAAGGCCTGGGCGAGGCGTTGTGGATTCGAGAAGCAAAGCTCGTGGCTGCCCGGCACCTGGACCAGGCGGAATAGGCCGAGCTTCTGCGACAGCCGCGGATGCCAGGGCAGGCCGTGCGGCATCGCCGTGTCCTCGGTGCAGTTGACGTAGGACTTCGCGATTGGCATCTCGGCCGGGTTGGTCTTGAGCGAGATCTTGTCCTGGAAGGTCTTCAGCGGATGCGGGTTGAGCACGTCGTAGGCACGCTGCGCGGTCTCGAGGTCGGCATCGTTGATGAAGGCCTCGCGCCAGATCGGGAACGGCAGCACCACTGAGCCGTCACCGCGTTCGGCGTGGATTGCGTCGAACAGGCCGACATAGGTCGGCGGCACCATGTCGTTGAGGCACTCGCCATTGTCGGGCACGAACGCATTCCAGTAGACCAGCCGGCGGATGCGATTGCCGGCGAGGTCGGCAACGCCGGTGATGACCATGCCACCATAGCTGTGGCCGACCAGCACGATATCCTTCAGGTCGTGCTCGGCCAGATAGTCCACGATGGACTGGATCGCCCCGGCAAGGCCGGTATCCTTCTTGTCCCCGGGCCGATTGCCCCTGATCGTCGGCGTGTGGACGACGTGGCCTGCCTTGCGGATGATCGCCGCAACCGGCTCCAGCTCGGCCCCGGTATGCCAGGCGCCATGGACGAGAACATAGGTCGACATATTGTGCTTCTCCGACGGGTTTGATTAGATCGACGATCGCTTCCTCGTGTGGCGCGGCGTTCATGCAGCTGTTTGTCGGATATTGCGGTTATCGGGCCGACCGCGCTTGGCTGAGGCCGCACTGGACTAGCCTCGGAGTGAACTGATGCAACAAATTGCTCCCCCGGATCGCCCGCGAAGCCTCGCCTGGAATACCAAGGATGTCAGGCCAGCCGAACAGTTCGCCTACTACCGGGAAGCGATCTGCCAGGCGTTCATGAAGTTGACGCCGGAGCCGACCGACAAATCCAGCTTTCCCGCCCGGATCGAACGGATCGGGCTGGGTGCGGGAGCCATCAATCGCGTCAAATTTCCAGGTCACCTCGTGCATCGCTCACCGAGCGATATCGCGGCCTCGAGCAGCAGCTGCTACTACCTCAATCTGAAGCTTGCCGGCCGCTGTCTGATCGAACAGGACGGGCGGGGCGTCGACCTGTCGCCGGGACAGGTCGGCATATTCGACAGTGAACGGCTGTTCGCGCTGCGCCACAGTCACGGGCCGTCGCTGCACGTCGCGTCCTTCTGGGTGCCGACCGAGCTGCTGCGGAATCGCCTGCCGCCGTCGTTCGCGTTCAAGCCGGCGCGGGTGTCCGACGATCCGCTCATCGGTCATCTCATCGTGGAGACGGCGCAAGCGCTCAACTCGGCTGCACCCAGCGCTCCGGAAGAGGAGAACGTGCGGCTGTTCGGCGTGCTGCTCGATCTCGTGGCGCTGGCGTTGTCGCGCGGCGGACGGCGGGGCGCAGAGCCGATGAGCCTTGTGGAGGCGACCTGGATTGCGCTGCGCCGCGCGGTCGACTCCAGGCTGCGTGAGCCCGGCCTGACCGCTACGACCGTTGCCTTGTCCGTGGGCATCAGCGAGCGCTATGTGCACAAGCTGTTCGAGCGGGCGGGAACGACGTTTGCCAGTTACGTAATGGATCGTCGCCTCGACGGCGCCGCGCGCGACTTGAAGGAGCCGACAATGTTTGGACGCGCGGTCGGCGACATCGCCTTCGACTGGGGCTTTGCCGATCTCTCGCATTTTGCGCGGCGGTTCAAGCAACGCTTCGGCTGCACACCGCGCGACTGGCGCCGCGGTTGATCGACGGTTCAGGACTCATCATGCCGCAGCCTTTCGTCTATCAAGTCAGCCCGATGCGCGTCGTGTTTGGGGTCGGTACGATCGCGAGCCTGCCGGACGAACTCGCGCGTCTCGGCATCACGCGTGCACTGGTGCTGGCGAGCCGGCGGCAACAGGCCGAGCTCGGCGATCTCGCGTCGTTGACCGGCGGCCGCTTGGCCGGCCTGTTCGACGACGCGGTAGTGCATACGCCGGTTGCAGTGACCGAGCGCGCGATGGAGACAGTCCGCGAGCTCAAGCCTGATGGCGTGGTCGCGATTGGCGCCGGTGCGGCGACGGGCCTGAGCAAGGCGATCGCGCTCCGCACCGATCTGCCGCAACTGATCCTGCCGACCAGCTATGCCGGCTCCGAAATGACGCCGGTGCTCGGCGAAACCGTCGATGGCGTCAAGACCACGCAGTCATCGCCGAAGATATTGCCCGAGACCGTGATCTACGACGTCAACCTGACCCTTTCGATGCCGGCAAAATTCTCCGCGATCTCCGGCCTCAACGCGATCGCGCACGCCGCTGAGGCGCTGTATGCGCGGGACGGCAATCCGATCACCGCGCTGATGGCGGAAGAGGCCATTGCAAAGCTCGCGTCGGCGTTGCCGGAGGTCGTAGCGCGGCCGCGCGATCCCGAAGCCCGTTCGGATGCGCTCTACGGCGCGTGGCTATGCGGCGTCTGCCTCGGCACCGTCGGCATGGCGCTGCATCACAAGCTCTGCCACACGGTTGGCGCGCTGTTCGACCTGCCGCATGCCGAAACCCATGCGGTGCTGCTGCCTCACACCATCGCCTACAATACGCCGGCCGCGCGTGATGCGATCGGCCGCGCCGCAAGGGCGCTTGGTGCGTCGGATGCGGCTGACGGGCTGTTCGAATTGTCGGCGAAGCTGGGCGCGCCGCGCTCGCTCGCCGAGATCGGCATGCCCGAAGACGGTATCGACAAGGCCGCAACGCTTGCGACCAGGAACCCCTACTGGAATCCGCGGCCGATCGAACAGGCCGAGATTCGCGATCTGCTGGTTCGGGCATGGTCCGGAGCGCGGCCGCAGGCTGGATAGCGCACTCGCGGGTCACGCTCCGATCGCGTTGCGCGCGATCACATCGCGATAGAATGCTGCGCTCAGCTTCGGCACCCGCGCCTGGGTCTCATAGTCGACCCGGTACAGGCCGAAGCGCTTCTCATAGCCATAAATCCATTCGAAATTGTCCATCAGGCTCCACAGGAAATAGCCGTGGACCGGGACGCCCTCGGCGGTGGCGCGCTGCAGCTGGGTGAGATAATTGCGCAGGTACATGATGCGGTCGAGATCGTAGATCTGTCCGTCGGGCTGGACCTTGTCTTCACTCGAGGTTCCGTTCTCGCTGATATAGATGCTCTTCAGGTTCCAGATTTTCGCGGCGATCCGCGGCGCCCAGTAGATCACTTCCGGCGCGATCCGCAGCCAGTCCGAATTCATGTGCGGGAACGAGGCGGGCATCGGCAGCGGCTTCCAGCCTGGCTTGTGGTCGCTCGCGACGATGTAGAGCTGCGGAGCGTAGATGTTCAATCCGACGAAATCATTGGGCTCCGAGATGATCTTGAGTTCTTCGGCCGTGAATTTCGGTGCATCCGCACCGGCATAGGCGAGGAAGCCGTCGGTGTATTTGCCGTCGAGGACGACGCCGAGGAAGCCGGAATTGAATTCGCGCGTCGCAATCTCGGTGGCGCGGATGTTCTCCGGCGTGTTGATCGCGGGCACGCAGGTGGTGATGTTCTCGGCCGGGCCGACCCGAGTGCCGGCGCGGGCCTTGGCGCGAATTGCCTGCACCGCAAGGCCATGCCCGAGCGCGACATGGTGGCGCGCCTGGTTCACCTCAGCTGGTGGGAGCGTCAAGCCGGGTGCGTCGATGCCCATACCATAGCCGAACGGGAGGAAGCGCCCGACCTCGTTCATGGTGAAGATGTTCTTCACGCGATCGGTGAGCCGCTCCGCCACATAGCCGGCGTAATCGCCGAACGCCTTCGACGTATCGCTGGATCGCCAGCCACCGACGCGATCCTGCAGCGCCTGCGGCAGGTCCCAGTGATAGAGCGTGGCGTAGGGCTCGATGCCGTTCGCCAAGAGTTCGTCGATCAGACGATTGTAGAAGTCGAGGCCCTTCGGGTTCGGCGTGCCGGTGCCGTCGGGAAACACCCGCGGCCAGGCGATCGAGAAGCGATAGGCCTTGGTACCGAGATCCTTGATGAGGCCGACGTCCTCCTTGTAGCGATGATAGTGATCGTTGGCGCGATCCCCGGTGCTGCCGTCCTCGATCTTGCCCGGCGTATGGGTGAAGGTGTCCCAGATCGACCGGCCACGGCCATCCTCGTCGACCGCGCCCTCGATCTGGTAAGACGACGTCGCGGTGCCCCAGAGGAAGCCGGAGGGAAAGCTCGCGCCGTCCGGCTGCGCCGCGCTCTCCGCCGCCTGCGCCGGCGCCGACAGGCCGAGGGCGGAGAGGCCCGCGAGCCCGGCGAACTGGCGGCGCGAAAATCTATCGGACATCGCTGGCTCCCGCGAAGGTCACGTCGATCTGGTAGGCGGAGATGCGGTCGATCTCGAAATTGACCGTCACGGGGGACTCGCCGTCGACGAAGCCAACGCCGGTGAAGAATTTTGACCCCATCGCGAGATTGACGATCATGTACACGGGATCATCGAAGCCGACGGGAACGCTGATATCGGATACCGGTTTGCGGTCGATGAAGTAGATCAGGCGGTCCGGCTCCCACAACACACCATAGTTGTGAAAGTCGGCCTCGGCGCCGGGGACCGTGAAATCGAAGCCGCAGTGCTCGATCTTGCCGGTCGCAGGGATGCGCCAATGCGTCGTCATCACGAGGTCGCCGGGCCGCTGTCCGCGCCCTTCCACTGCGTCGATTTCCGGCGGCCAGCCGCCGTCGTCGGCAAGCAGCCAGAACGCCGGCCACACGCCGGTGCCGATCGGGATTTTGGCGCGGATTTCGAAATAGCCGTACTTCTGCGCGAAAGTGCCCTGAGTGGTCAGGATGCCCGAGGTGTATTCGTTGTTGAACAGCACGGCCTTCAGATCGGGTGGCGTGCGCCTGGCGGTGATGGAGAGTACCCCGTTCTCGACACGGAACGGATCGAGGCCGAGCGGCGCCGTGCCGCGTCCGGCGTAGCGCGGATCGACATAGATCTGCTGCTCGCCATTGGCGCTGGTCTTGCGCTTGAAATCGGAGCCGTCGCCGCCCCAGTAACGCGCCTCGGGCCACGCAGCACCGCCGGCATAATGCGGCACCCATCGTCCGCTCGCCAGCGGATGCTGGTCGAAATCGTCGTTGAAGGTCCGGTGCAGGGGCAGGAAGGACAGCGATGTTGCGCCCTGCGCCCTGATCTGGCGGCACTGGATCGTCGAGGGATCGGTGGTCACAGGCAGGGTCAATTCAAGCGGGGCGCCGTCCGGATCACCCACGGCAAAGGCCGGCGCGAACGCCGCAACAAGGCCGATCGTGATCAGAAATCTCTTTGTCATTCGCCGGTCATCAACGGTGTCAGGACGTCAGCAAACATAGGCTATTCCACGTTAGCCTCTCATCCCGCTTTCGGGCAACAAGCAATGAAGGCGGGATCGCGCGGTTGTCAGTTTCATCGCGATGTTTTCTCCCCTAGATTGCCGTTTGCATCATTCGTTTCGGGGATGAACTTGAATCCCTCGAAGTGTCATTTGAGTCGCGCGGTATGAACAAGCCTGTAAACCACCTCCGAAAGGCGCTTCTGTGTCGTCTTGCCATGGCGGCCGCCGTGCTGCTGTCGATGGTTGCAGGCGCGCCGGCTGAACAGACGTTCGCCTTCGACAGCACGCCCGGAAAGCTGCCGAAGACCGTCATCCCGGTGAGCTATGCGATCGAGCTGACGCCGGATTTCACGAGCCTCGCCTTGCCCGGCGTCGAAACCGTCGAGGTCGAGGTGCGTGAGCCTGTCACGCAGGTGACGCTGAACGTGGTCAACACGATTTTTGGCGACGTCACCGTCGATGACGGCGTCCAGCATGCGGCGGTCGCGACCGATGCCGCCGCGCAGACCGCGACGCTGACCTTCGCCCAGCCGCTCGCGGCCGGTCGGCACAAGCTCCGCATCGTCTTCACGGCGCAGATCAACAAGTTCGGCTCCGGCCTGTTCGCGGTCGACTATCCGACCAAGGCCGGCACGAAGCGGTTGATCTCGAGCAAGCTGGAGCCAGCCGATGCCCGGCGGATCTTTCCGTGCTGGGACGAGCCGGCGTTCAAGGCGAGCTTTGCGCTGACCGTCGTGATCCCGAAGAGCCTTATGGCGGTCGGCAATATGCCGGTCGCAAACGAGCAGCCGGTTGCCGACAATCTCAAGAAGGTCGCCTTCGCGCCGACACCAAAAATGTCGAGCTATCTCTTTGTGCTTACCGTGGGGGAGCTTGAACGCGTCACGGCGGATGCCGATGGCGTGACGGTCGGCATCGTCACAACGGAAGGCAAGAGCGAGCAGGGCCGGTTTGCGCTCGACAGCGCGGTGAAGCTGCTCGGTTACTACAACGACTATTTCGGTGTGAAATATCCGCTGCCGAAGCTCGACTTGATCGCGGTGCCCGGCGGGTTCGGCGGGGCGATGGAGAATTGGGGCGGCATCACCTTCTTCGAGAGCCGGCTGCTGTTCGATCCCGCGACCAATGCGGAGACCGCGCGGCGCGGCATCTTCGGCATCATCGCGCATGAGATGGCGCATATGTGGTTCGGTGACCTCGTCACCATGGCGTGGTGGGACAATCTCTGGCTCAACGAAGGTTTTGCCAGCTGGATGTCGACCAAGGCATCCGAGCAATTCTACCCGCAATGGCAGAACTGGCTGAACGGCTATGGCGCCAAGCAGTTTGCCATGGCGCTCGACGCGCGCCGCACCTCGCATCCGATCCAGCAGAAGATCGCCGATCACAGCGAGGCGGTCACGGCGTTTGACGCCATCACCTATAACAAGGGTCAGGCGCTGATCCGCATGCTGGAGACTTATCTCGGCGAGCAGCCGTTCCGCGACGGCATCCGCAAATATATGGCCGCGCATGCCTACAGTAACTCAACCACCGCCGATCTCTGGCAGGCGCTCGAAAGCACCGCCGGCAAGAGCATCACGGGCGTGGCCGCATCCTTCACCGAGCAGGATGGCGTGCCGCTGGTGGTAGCCGAGACCGAGTGTAACGGAACCTCGCAACGCTTGACCTTGCGGCAGGATCGGTTCGCGATTGTGCCGGCGAACGCGGCGCCGTTGCCGGCACACAGCTGGCAAATCCCGGTGGCGGTCGGGCCGGCGCGGGGCAAGCCCTTTGCGGAAATCCTGCTGCAGGGCAACGCCGACATCCCGGCCGGCGCGTGCGGCGACGCGATCAAGGTCAATCTCGGCGACATCGGCTATTACCGGGTCGAGTACGGTCCAAAGAACCGCGCGGCGCTGCTGAACGCGCTCGCGCAAATGCCGGTCGACGACCGGCTCAACATCGTCACCGACAGCTGGGCGCTGGTGCAGGCCGGCAGCGCCGAGCCGTCGTCCTATCTCGCGCTGCTCGACGCGCTCGATGCGGGTGACCACCGCGCCATATGGGACCAGGTGATCTCATCGTTTGCCGCGCTCAACCGCCTGTCTCGCGATCAGGCCGAGCGGCCAGCGATCCAGGTCCATGCGCGCGCGAAGCTGCGTCCGGTGTTCGACCGGCTCGGATGGGACGGCGGAGGCTCAGCCGACGACGATACCGCGCTGCTGCGCGCAAGCCTGATCTCGACGCTTGGCAATCTCGGCGACGAGGCTGTTATCGCCGAGGCCAAGCGGCGGTTCGCCGCCTTCCTCGTGGATCCCAACTCGCTGCCGAACGCGTTGCGCGACGCTGTCACCCACATCGTCGGGGTTACCGCCGACCGGACGACCTACGACACGCTGCTGGCGCTCGCGCGCAAGAGCACGGTCACCAATGAGCGGCTGCGCTATTATCTCGCCGCCGCCAGCGCCCGCGATGCTGAACTGGCGCGGGCGACGCTGGCGTTGACGCTGACCAGCGAGTTGCCTGATACCATTGTCCTCGGCATGATCGGCACGGTTGCATCCGCAGGCGAGCAGCCGCAACTCGCCTGGGATTTCGTCCAGACAAACTTTGATGCGCTGCTGGCGAAGCAGGGGCCGAACTTCCGCGACCAGTTCGTCCCCAACTTCATGACCAATTTCACCGATCCGGCCCACGCCGCCGAGCTTGCCGCCTTTGCCCCGTCGCAATCGACCAGCGGCGGGCGGCTGACGGTGGCAAGGGCGCTGGAAGCGATCGCGATCTCGGGCGATCTCCAGGCGCGCGTGCTGCCCCTGGTCGCTACCTGGATCGGGGCGCACAAGCCCTGATGTCCCGAAGGACTCCCCGACGGCGTGCGATACGGCTATGCTCGGCCGGCAGCATGCAATCACACCTGCGAGGCTAAGATGGTTAAAGGCTCTGATCTGCTGGTCGCTGCTCTCGAGAACGAGGGTGTGGAGCGTGTGTTCGGTGTTCCCGGCGAGGAGAATCTCGACGTCGTCGAGAGCCTGCGCAAATCCTCGATCAAGCTGATCGTCACTCGCCACGAACAGCCTGCGGCCTTCATGGCCGCGACCTATGGCCGCCTGACCGGAAAACCCGGCGTCTGCCTGACCACGCTCGGACCCGGCGCGCTGAACCTGACGACCGGCGCTGCCTACGCGCTGCTCGGCGCGATGCCGATGGTGATGATCACCGGCCAGAAGGGCATTCTGAGCAGCCGGCAGGCCAAATTCCAGATCGTCGATATCATCTCGACCTTCCGTCCGCTGACCAAGCTGTCGGTGCAGATCGTCAGTGCCGCAACCATTCCGACGCTGGTCCGCGACGCCTTCCGGATCGCGACGCAGGAGCGGCCTGGCCCGGTGCTGCTCGAACTTCCCGAGGATATCGCGCGCGAGGAGGCGGAGCCGTTGGCGATGATCCCGCTGCATCCGATCGAGATCCCGGTGGCACACGCGGCGGCGCTCGACCGCGCCGCCGACATGATCCTGAGGGCACAGCGCCCGTTGATCATGCTCGGCGCCGCGGCGTCGCGTCCGCGCAGCACGGCCGGCATCGGCGACTTCGTGCGGCGGACAAGGATTCCGTTCTTCACGACACAGATGGGCAAGGGCACGGTGTCCGGCGGCACCAATCTGTACATGGGCACCGCCGCGCTGAGCGAGCGCGATTATGTGCACGAGGCGATCGACCGCGCCGACCTCATCATAGCGATCGGTCACGACACGATCGAGAAACCGCCCTTCATCATGGGTCCGAAGGGGCCGCAGGTTGTCCATGTCGGCTACACGGCGGCGAATGTCGAGCAGGTCTACTTTCCGCAATGTGAGGTCATCGGCGACGTCGGCCCGAGCCTCGAGCTGCTGGCTGACAGGGTCGAGGGAAAGCTCCCGCACGCCAGCGCGCTCGTCAGTCTGCGCGAAGGTATTTTGTCGAAGATCGGCGATCGCGCCACCGAGGGCCGCTGGCCGCCGACGCCACAGCGCATCGTGCACGACGTGCGGCAGGTCATTCCCGAGGACGGCATCGTCGCGCTCGACAACGGCATGTACAAGATTTGGTTCGCGCGCAACTACCGCACGCTGCTGGCGAACTCGCTGCTGCTCGACAATGCGCTTGCGACCATGGGCGCCGGCCTGCCGTCGGCGATGATGGCGGCGATGCTCTATCCGAAGAACCGGGTGCTCGCGGTCTGCGGCGACGGTGGCTTCATGATGAATTCGCAGGAGCTGGAAACTGCGGTCAGACTCAAGCTCAACCTCGTGATCCTGATCCTGGAGGATTCCGCCTACGGCATGATCCGCTGGAAGCAGGCCGTCGATCATTTCCCGGACTTCGGGCTTACCTTCGGCAACCCGGATTTCGTCAAATACGCCGAGAGCTACGGCGCCAAGGGCTCGCGGATCGAGAGCACGGAGGCGATCGTCCCGACCCTGGAGCGCGCCTTCGCAGGAGGTGGCGTGCATCTCGTCGTGGTTCCCATCGACTATACCGAGAACAAGCGGGTGCTGGTCGACGAGCTCCGCGAGAAGGTGAAGCAGATCGACGTGTCGTAGCGCTTTGCTGCGGCGGGCCAAGGAACGAAATAAGGAACGAAATGCGGTCGGCTTGATTGGGACCAAGCCATCATGGTAGCACCCGATGGCATTGCTCGTTCGTACCAATGGTCGGCGATATCTGTTCTGGGAGGTCACGTGACGACACCAAATCCCGCCGCCGGCAAACCCGTCGATCCCGCCTCGCTCACCAATGTGCCACGGCTGGTCACGACGTATTTCGCCGGCAAGCCCGACGCTACTGATCCCGCCCAGCGCGTCGCGTTCGGTACCTCCGGCCATCGCGGCACGTCGTTGAAGAATTCCTTCAACGAAGACCACATCCTCGCCACCACGCAGGCGATCTGCGACTATCGCCGCGAGGCCGGGCTGACCGGGCCGCTATTCATCGGCATCGACACCCACGCGCTTGCCGAGCCGGCGCTGGTGAGCGCGGTGGAAGTGTTTGCCGCGAACGGCGTCGAGATCATGATCGACGCGCAGGCTGGCTACACGCCGACGCCCGTCATCTCGCACGCGATCTTGAGCTATAATAAGGGGCGCAGCACCGGGCTTGCGGATGGCGTCGTCATCACACCGTCGCACAATCCGCCCGAGGACGGCGGCTACAAATACAATCCGCCGCATGGCGGGCCCGCTGACACCGACGTGACCGGGGTGGTCGAGAAGAATGCCAACCGCTACATCGAAGCCGGTCTCAAGGGCGTCGCCCGGATGCCGTATGATCGTGCGCGCAAGGCGGCGACGACGCATCTGCACGACTACGTCACACCTTACGTCGCTGATCTCGGCAATACCGTCGATCTCGCGTTGATCAAATCCGCCGGCGTCAGGATCGGCATTGATCCGCTCGGTGGCGCCGCGGTGCATTACTGGCAACCGATCATCGCCCGCTACGGGATCAATGCGACGGTCGTCAATAACGCCGTCGATCCGACTTTCCGTTTCATGACCGCGGACTGGGACGGCAAGATCCGGATGGACTGCTCGTCGCCTTATGCGATGGCGAGCCTGATCGGGATGCGCGACCGCTTCGACGTCGCCTTTGCCAACGACACCGACGCCGACCGCCACGGCATCGTGACCCGCTCGAACGGGCTGATGAACCCGAACCATTTCCTCGCGACCGCGATCGCCTATCTGTTCGCGCACCGGCCGCAATGGAGCAAGGACGCAGCGATCGGCAAAACGATTGTGAGCAGCTCGATCATCGACCGCGTCGCCAAGAAGCTGGGCCGCAAGCTGGTGGAGACGCCGGTTGGCTTCAAATGGTTCGTCGAGGGGCTCGGCAGCGGCGGCTTCGGTTTTGCCGGCGAGGAGAGCGCGGGCGCTTCGTTCCTGAAGCAAGACGGCTCGGCCTGGACCACCGACAAGGACGGCATCATCCTCGGTCTGCTGGCGGCGGAGATCATCGCAAAAACCGGCCGCGATCCGAGCGAATTGTTCGCAGACCTGACGGCCGAACTCGGCGTGCCCTACTACGAACGCATCGACGTCGCGGCGACATCAAAACAAAAGAGCGCGCTGAAAGCGCTTGGCCCGGAGCAGCTCAGCATGACGCAGCTTGCCGGCGATCCCGTGCGCGCAGTCAGGACCAAGGCGCCGGGCAACGATCAACCGTTCGGCGGCATCAAGGTGGAGAGCGAGTCCGGCTGGTTCGCGGCGCGTCCGTCCGGCACCGAGGATGTCTACAAGATCTACGCCGAAAGTTTTCGCGGACCGGATCATCTGAAGCAGATCCAGGGCGATGCGCAGGCCGCGATCGCCAAGGTGTTCTGAAGGCGAGGCGTCTGGGCTGATATCATGCGTGTGCTGTTGACGGGTTCGTCCGGTTGGCTTGGACGCTGTCCCGCGCCGCTTCCCTTTGCGCACGATCCCGACTATGTCTCGCCGTCCACGAGGCTCGCGAATGGCTGATTTCCACGGCGTCTTCCCGTATCTGGTGTCCCCGATCGATCCCGCCGGCCATATCCGCACCGAGGTGCTGGGCCGGCTCTGCGATGATCTGATCAAGGCCGGCGTGCATGGGCTGACGCCGCTCGGCTCGACTGGCGAATTCGCCTATCTCAACAACGCCCAGCGCGCGCAGGTGGTCCAGACTACCATCGAGGCCGCGCAGGGCCGCGTGCCCGTGGTCGCCGGCGTTGCCTCGACCTCGACGGCGGATGCGGTGGCGCAGGCGAAGGCCTATCAGAAGCGCGGCGCCAACGGCATCCTCGCGATCATGGAGGCGTATTTCCCGGTCGGCGATGCACAGGTGGAATCCTATTTCCGCGCCATTGCCGATGCGGTCGACATTCCCGTCGTGATCTACACAAATCCGAATTTCCAGCGCTCCGACCTCACGCTCGACGTCATCGCGCGGCTCGCCGCCCATCCGCGCATCGGCTACATCAAGGACGCCTCGACCAACACCGGGCGGCTGCTGTCGATCATGAACCGCTGCGGCGACAGCATCAAAGTATTCTCGGCCTCAGCCCATATTCCGGCCGCCGTGATGCTGATCGGCGGCCATGGCTGGATGGCAGGCCCGGCCTGCATCATTCCGCGGCAAAGCGTCGAGCTCTACAACCTCGGCCGCCGCGCCCGCTGGGACGAGGCGATGGCCTTGCAACGAAAACTCTGGCGCATCAACGAGGCCTTTGCCCGCTTCAATCTCGCCGCCTGCATCAAGGCCGGGCTGGCGATCCAGGGCTACGACGTCGGCGACCCCGTGCCGCCGCAGGCGCCGCTCACAGCCGACCAGCGCAAGGTGGTCGAGGCGGCGCTGAGCGACCTCACTTAGGAGTGGCTTGCGGGTTGCATGGGCTCTCCCATCTCGTCATTCCGGGGCGCGCAGCGAACCCGGAATCTCGAGATTCCGGGTCTGGTCCTTCAGACCATCCCGGAATGACGGCGGAGTGTTGTCACGCCCCGAAAATCCGCTAAAACCCGGCCAAATTTCGTAAATCAAGGACCCACTGATGAACATTCTTCCCGGCAATATGCGTTTTGGTGCGGGCCAGCCAGTCAAGCGTCTGGAAGACCAGCGGCTGCTCACCGGGAAGGGGCATTTCATCGACGACAAGCCGGAGGACGGCGCGCTCTGGCTGCACGTGCTGCGCTCGCCGCATGCCCACGCCAACATCACATCGATCGATGCCAGGGCGGCGCTGGAGATGCCCGGCGTCGAGGCGGTCTATACCGGTGCCGACCTGGTCAAGGACGATGTCGGCACGCTGCCGACGCTCGCGATCTTCAAGCGGCCCGACGGCAAGCCGATGAGCGTGCCGCCGCGTCGCCTGCTGGCGCATGAGGTGGTGCGCTATGCCGGCGAGGGGGTGGTGGCCGTGGTCGCGACGTCGCGCGTGCTGGCACAGACGGCGGCCGAAGCGATCGAGATCGACTATGAGATGCTGCCCTCGGTGGTCGACCCCGTCGAGGCGATCAAATCGGGCGCGCCCGTGGTCTGGCCGGAGGCGCCCGACAACATCGTGGCCGCGATGAGCTATGGCGATGCCGCCAAGGTCGCGGACGCCTTTGCGAATGCGGCGCACAGAGTCTCGCTCGACCTGGTCAGCCAGCGGCTGGTGCCGTCGGCGATGGAGCCGCGCTCGACGATCGCGGAGATCGAGAAGGCAACCGGGCGGCTGATCCTGCACGTGCAGTCGCAGACGCCGGGATCGACCCGCGACCTGCTCGCGGAATCGATCCTGAAGCGGCCGAAAGAGACCGTGCGCGTGCTGGTCGGCGATATCGGCGGCGGTTTTGGTCAAAAGACCAGCCTCTATCCCGAAGACGGCATCGTGGCGTACGCCGCCACAAAACTGAACAAGACAATCCGCTGGCGCGGCGACCGCACCGACGAGTTCGTCGGCGGCACCCACGGCCGTGATCTCACCTCGACCGGCGAACTCGCGCTCGATGCCAAGGGCCGCGTGCTGGCCTATCGCGTCCGCTCGATCGGCGGCACCGGCGCCTATTCGTCGGGCACCGCGAACATCATCCCGCTGGTGCTCGGTCCGTTCGTGCAGACCGGCGTCTACGACCTGCCGCTGGTTCATTTCGAGGTGAAGTCGGTGATGACCAACACCGCCCCGGTCGGCGCCTATCGCGGCGCGGGGCGGCCCGAAGCGGTCTTCATCGTCGAGCGTCTGTTCGATGCCGCCGCGCGCCAGATCGGCATGGATCCGCGCGCGCTCCGCAAGGTGAACTACATCAGGCCGGCGCAGCTGCCCTACACCAATGCGGTCGGGCAGGTGTACGACTCCGGCGCCTTCGCGCACATGCTGGAGCGCGCCTCCGAGCTTGCCGACTGGAACGGTTTTGCCGCGCGCAAGAAGGCCGCGAAGAAAAAGGGCCTGCTCTATGGCCGCGGTCTCACCAGCTACATCGAATGGACCGGCGGCCGCGCTCACACCGAAAAGGTCTCGCTGCACGCCACCGCCGAAGGCCGTGTCGTGCTGCATTCCGGCACCATGGCGATGGGGCAGGGACTGGCGACCACCTACACCCAGATGGTGTCAGACTCGCTCGGCATTCCCATGGACCGGATCGACGTGATCCAGGGCGACACGGATCTGGCCACCGGCTTCGGCAGCGTCGGCTCGCGCTCGCTGTTCGTCGGTGGCACCGCCGTTGCTGTCTCCAGCAACGACATGATCAACAAGGCACGCGACAAGGCTTCCAACCTGCTGGAGGCGTCCGTCCAGGACATCGAGTACCGCGACGGTTTCCTCACCGTGGTCGGTACCGACCGACGCATCAGTCTGTTCGAGATCGCGAAGAAGGAAGATGGCGCCAAGCTCTCGGTTGAAAGCGAGGGCGAGGTCGATGGGCCGAGCTGGCCGAACGGCACTCACATCTGTGAGGTCGAGATCGATCCCGAGACCGGCGTCACCAAGGTGGTGCGCTACACCACGGTCGACGACGTCGGCGTCGCCGTCAATCCGTTGCTGGTGACAGGCCAGGTGCATGGCGGCGTCGCCCAGGGCATCGGTCAGGCGCTGTATGAAGGCGTAGCCTATAGCGAGGAAGGCCAGCTTCTGACCGCGAGCTATCAGGACTATTGCATCCCGCGTGCCGACGACATCCCGCCGATCACGGTGACGCTGGACGATTCCGCGCCGTGCAAGACCAATCCACTCGGCGCCAAGGGCTGCGGTGAGTCAGGCGCGATCGGTGGTCCGCCCTGCATCACCAATGGCGTGATGGATGCGCTGAGCGAACTCGGAATCACGCAGTTGAACACGCCGCTGACGCCGTCAAAGATCTGGCAGGCGATCCGCGAGGCGAAGGCGCAGGCGGCGTAGCGCTCCGTCATTCCGGGGCGCACGTTAGCGCGAACCCGGAATCTCGCGCCAGAATCTCGAGGTTCCGGGTTCGATGCTGCGCATCGCCCCGGAACGACGCTGTGCTACAACCCTAACACCATCTTCGCGATGATATCGCGCTGGATCTCCGACGATCCGCCGAAGATCGTATACGCCCGCCCGTTGAGATATTCCGGTACCACCGGCAGCAATTTCACAGGGATCGCCGGTTCGTGGTTCAGTCTGTAGAACGGCCGCGCCGGCTCGACCGCAAGCCCGTCATTGCCGATCACGTCGACACCGAGCCGCGTCACCGCCTGGCGGATCTCGCTGACCCGCAGTTTGATCAGCGACGACACCGCACCGGGATTCTGCCCGGTCTGCAGCGCCGACAGCACCCGCAGCTCGGTCATCTCAAGCGCATCGATATCGACCTCGACCTCCGACATCCGCAGCGCGATATCGGGATCGTCGATGGCGCGGCCGGTGACATCTGACGCCGCAAGGTCTGTTATCGTCTTTAGTGCATCGCGCAGTTTCGCCGACGCGATGCCGGAGCCGCGCTCGAATTCGAGCAGGTACTTGCCATAGGTCCAGCCCTTGCCTTCCTCGCCGACGCGGTTTGCCACGGGAACGCGGACGTCATCGAAGAACACCTGGTTGACCTCGTGATCGCCGCCGATCGTGAGGATCGGGCGGGTGGTGATGCCCGCGCTTTTCATGTCGATCAGGATGAAACTGATGCCGTCCTGCTGACGTTCGCCCTCATTGGTGCGCACCAGCGCGAACATGCGGTTGGCGTGATGCGCATGCGTGGTCCAGATTTTTGTTCCATTGACAATGTAGTCGTCGCCGTCACGCACCGCGCGCGTCTTCAGGGACGAGAGATCGGAGCCCGAGCCCGGCTCGGAATAGCCCTGGCACCAATAATCCTCGCCGGAGAGGATGCGCGGCAGGTAAAAGTTCTTCTGCTCGGGTGAGCCGAAGCCGATGATGACGGGACCGACCATCTTCACGCCCATCACGTTGACATTGGGTACCCCGGCGCGGGCGCATTCGGCCTCGAAGATCCAGCGCTGCGCCGACGTCCAGTTGGGACCACCATGGTCTGCCGGCCAGCCCGGTGCGCCCCAGCCCTTGCCGTGCAGTGCGCGCTGCCAGGCCATGCCAATGTCAGGGTCGGAGAACACCGATGGCGTCAGCGCGGTGGCGCGCTTCATTTCCGGCGTCAGATTGGCGGCGATGAAGTCGCGGACTTCTTGCTCGAAGGCGCGTTCCTCGGCGTTGAAGGTGAGATCCATGTGGCGCTCTCTGTTACGTCTGCGCACGGCCGCTCAAGGCGGCGTGGCGGCGATAATGATGGGCGCTGCCGCCGAACAGCGTGTCGAACGCGAGCAGCCGCTTGAAATAGGCGCCGATGTCGAGCTCCTCGGTGACGCCCATGGCGCCATGCAGTTGCACCGACTGCTCGGCGATAAAGCGCGCGCATTTGCCGATCTTGGCTTTCGCGCCCGACGCCGCACGGCTGCGTGCCACCGGCTCGGCATCGGCCATCAGCGCGGCACGCAATGCCATCGAGCGCGCCTCGTCGCACTGGATCGCCATGTCAGCGAGGCGATGGCGGATCACCTGGTTGGCCGACAGCGGCCGGCCGAATTGCTTTCGGATCTTGGTATATTCGAGCGTGGTGTCGAGCAGCGTCTGCATGATGCCGACGGCTTCCGCGCCGAGCGCGGCCATCGCGCAGTCGACCACGGCCTCGATCGCAGGCAGCGCATCGCTGCCGTCGCCGAGCAGGGCGTCGGCCGGAAGCTGCAAGTCGTTGAGATCGAGGCTGCAGCCGCGCCCGCCGCCGAGCCGCGCGTAGTCGCGCAAGGTGAGACCGGCCGTATCAATGGGCACCAGGAACAGGCAGAGCTTGCCTGATACGCCGTTGGCGTTGACGATGCGGGCGGAGACGATGATCTGGTTGGCCGCTACGCCGTCGAGCACCGCGGTCTTGTGGCCGTTTAATCGCCAGCCGTGGGCGGTCTTCGTGGCCGTCGTCTCGACATGTGAGAGATCGAACCGTGCTGCGCGTTCCGAATGCGCGAAGGCGAGATAGAGCTTGCCTTCTGCTACCTTGGGCAGGATCGACTGCTTCTGCACTTCGCTGCCGCATTGGCCGACCAGCGCGGCGCCGATCACGACGGTGGCGAGATAAGGTTCGGACACCAGTCCTCGTCCGAACGCTTCCATCAAAATTCCGATCTCGATCGCGCCACCGCCGAGCCCGCCATAGGCTTCGCCGATCGGCAGCGCGAGCCAACCGAGGTCGGCGAACTGCTTCCAGATCGCGGGCGAGAAACCGAGCGGATCGCTGACCGCCTTCCTGCGATACTCGCCTGTAAAGGTTTCCGCCACGAAGCGGTCGGCACTTTCGCGCAGCAGGCGCTGCTCGTCGCTGGGGGTGAGGTCCATCTGGTCTACTTTACGTTGGCGTTTTTTCTGATAGAGGGATGCAGACCGGCGGGGTCGACCACCATTCCGAATTCCTGAAGGTTGTGTGCATGGCAGAGCTGATGCAACGCGAAGGCCTGATCGATCGCGGCGGGCTGCCCCATAATGTCGACCGTGCGATTGACCGCTTCCTTGCTCAGCTTCAGCGCAAAGGCGGGCTTGGTCGCGATCTTGCGCGCCAGCGCCAGCGTGAAGGAGGAGAGGTCGCCGCGCGGCACCACGTGATTGACCATGCCAAGCCGATGCGCCTCGTCGGCGCTCCAGCTATCTGCGGTGAACAACATCTCCTTGGCCTTGCGTGCACCCAACTCCCAGGGATGCACGAACCACTCGACGCCGCAGACCCCCATCGTGACCACGGGATCGCAGAACTCGGCGTCACTGCTGGCAACGATGAGATCGCAGGCCCAGGCCAGCATCAGCCCGCCGGCGATGCACTTACCGTGGACTTCTGCGATCGTCGGCTTGGCGAGATTGCGCCAGCGCCGTGTGATCTGCAGATAAATCTCCTGCTCGCGCGCGAAGCGGCCATGCGCGTTCGGCTCGGCGAAGCCGCCCCAATTTCCGACGGGCGGGAAATCGACACCCGCCTGGTTCTTCCCAGCGGGCCGCAGATCGTGGCCGGCGGAGAAATGCGGGCCGTTGCCGGCGAGGATGATGACCTTGACTGCGTCGTCCTGCACCGCCCGGTCGAAGGCGGTGTTGAGATCATAGGTCATCTGCAGGTTCTGGGCGTTGCGCGCCTCGGGGCGGTTCATCACGATCCGCGCGATCGCAGGCTCCGGCCGCTCGACAACAACAGTCTCGAATTGTTCTGAGGTCATGGATCCTCCCGGGATCGATTTTTCGGCATGATGAACGGGGGCAAGAGAGATAAGCAAGGGCTATCACCGCCAAAAATGCGGGCGTAAACCGCCACACGGGATTACCCGGCGAGAGTGATCTGATACGGTGATGCAGAATTCCACCAGGAGGACTTTCATGCGCAAGCTTTGGACCGTGCTGGCAGCGCTGGCGACGTTGAGCCTGACGAACTGCGGCTACAACGCGATCCAGACCAACGACGAACAGGTCAAGTCGAGCTGGTCGGAGGTGGTGAACCAGTACCAGCGGCGGGCCGACTTGGTGCCGAACCTGGTCAACTCGGTGAAGGGTTTTGCGCAGCAGGAAAAGGACGTGCTGCTCGGCGTCACCAACGCGCGCGCCAAGGTCGGCAGCATCCAGGCCACGCCTGAGTTGGTCAACGACCCGGCTACATTCCAGAAATTCACCCAGGCGCAGGGCGAACTCTCCAGCGCGCTGTCGCGGCTGCTGGTCGTGACCGAAAATTATCCGCAGCTCAAATCGGACGCGTTGTTCCACGACCTGATGGCGCAGCTCGAAGGCACCGAGAACCGCATCACGGTCGCGCGCAACCGCTACATCAAGGCGGTGCAGGACTACAATGTCGGCATCCGCACCTTCCCGAACAATCTGACCGCGATGGTGTTCGGCTATAAGGAAAAGGCCAACTTCTCGGTGGAGAACGAGAAGGAGATTTCGACCGCGCCGAAGGTTGATTTCAATCCAGCGCCGGCGCCGTCGAAGTAGCGGTGGTGCGCCCGCCTGCGATGACCGCCGTCCGCGTCGTCCTGTTTGCCTTCCTGCTGGGCTTGGTGTGCCCGGCGCTGGCCCAGGTCGCGGTACCACAGTTGACCGGCCGCGTCGTCGACCAGACCGGGACGCTGCCTGCGGGCGATATCGCCTCGCTCAACGGAAAGCTGAAGGACCTGGAAACGCGCAAGGGCGCTCAGGTCGCGGTGCTGATCGTGCCGACCACGGGCGATGAGGCCATCGAGCAGTTCTCGATTCGCGTCGCCGAAGCCTGGAAGATCGGGCGCAAGAAGGTCGACGACGGCGCGCTGCTCGTCGTCGCCAAGAATGACCGCCATCTGCGCATCGAGGTCGGCTACGGCCTCGAGGGCGTGCTGAGCGACGTCGTCACCCACCGCATCATCAGCGAGGATATCGCGCCGAAGTTCAAGGAGGGCGATTTCGCCGGCGGCATATCAGCCGGCGTCGACCGGATGATCCGCCTGATCAATGGCGAGCAACTGCCGGTGCCGGAGCCGCCGCATTGGAAGCCGTCGGCGTCCTTCGATCCGTCCGACATCTTCAATCCGTTTCTCCTCATCCCGGTTTTGCTGTTCGGCGGCCTGATACGACGGATGCTGGGCCGGCTGCTCGGCTCGGCCGTATCAGGCGGTCTGGTCACGCTGATTGCCTGGGTCGTGATCGGCTCACCCATCGTGGCGATCCTCGCGGGACTGGTCGCATCAGTGTTCGTGATGTTCAGTGACGCCGCCACCGCGCCGTCGTCGGGCGGTCGCGGCAGGGGAGGCGGCTGGTCAGGCGGTGGTTACAGCGGCGGTTCCTGGTCCGGTGGCAGTTCGAGCAGCAGCGGCGGCTTCAGCGGCGGTGGCGGTAGCTTCGGCGGCGGCGGCGCTTCGGGGAGCTGGTAGATATGGGCATCAAGCGTATCGGCAAGCATCTGCTCGAACACCGTTGGCGGGTGCGGCGTGATTTTCCGCCGCGCGTGCTCGATGCGATCGAGCAGGCGATCAAGGCGGGTGAGGCCACCCATTCCGGTCAGATCCGTTTCGTCGTCGAGGGCGCGCTCGACGGCGCGGCACTGTTCCGCGACCAGCCGGCGCGGGGGCGGGCCGTCGACGTGTTCTCGCATTTGCGCATCTGGGACACCCATCACAACAACGGCGTCCTGATCTATCTCTTGCTCGCCGATCGCGACGTCGAGATCGTCGCCGACCGCGGCATCGACGCGAAGGTCGGCGCTGCGGGCTGGGAAGCGATCTGCCGCGCGATGGAAGCGGATTTTAGATCAGGCCATTTCGAGCAGGGTGTGATCAAGGGCATCGCAGCGGTGTCGCGGGAGCTGGCAAAATACTTCCCGCACACCGCTGGCGGGCCGAACGAACTGCCGGACAAGCCGGTGGTGATTTAGCTGCATGCGCGTCCCGAAGGACGCTTTTGTCTTTCACGGCGATAGCGCGGGCGCAGGCGCGGTTCTGGCCCCGGATGTTCGCGCCCGGTAGGCAGACAAGCCGACGAGGCCCACCGCGGCGGCGAAGAAGATGTAGTAGACGGGGGCGGCCTTGTCGCCGGTCGCTTGCACGAGCCAAGTGTTGATGAAGGGTGCAAGCCCGCCGAACAACATTACCGCGAGATTGTACATCAGCGACGCGCCGGTGGAGCGCACGCCGACCGGGAAGATTTCGGTCATGAATGCCGGCATCGGCCCCGCCAACGTGCCAAGGAACACGGCCACGATCTGCATTTGCCAGAGGTTCGTGGTCGTCGGCTCGGCGACAAGCCGCTGCAACATCACATAGAACAACACGCCGTAGATGATCAGCGACGGAATGAGCACCGCGCGGCGGCCGATCCGGTCGGAGAGGGCGCCGGAGGCCATCGCGATTGCGGCATTGGCGAGGCTTAGGAATAGCAGCCCCATCTGCGCGTTAAGTATCGGCAATTTCAGCTCGGCGACCGCATAGGTCGGCAGAAAGATCGCATTGACGTAGTTGATCGCCGTGCCGGCAGCGATCAGGCAGAACGACGCGATCAATTCGCGCGGGTATTCGGAGAACAATTGGCCGAGGGTGGTCTTTCTCGCCGGCTGCGCGGATGCCGCCTTTTCGGCCAGATAGGCCTGGAATTCAGGAGACTCGTCGCAGCGCTGGCGCAGGTACCATCCGGTCGGCCCGATCAGGATGCCGAGAATGAACGGCACGCGCCAGCCCCAACTCGCGAAGGCGTCCGGCGAGAGACTGAAATTCAGGCTGATCGCCATGGCAGCACCGATGGCGAATGCGAGGTTTTGCGAGACCATCTGGAATGCGCCGTAAAAGCCGCGCCGGCCGGGCGGTGCGAATTCGATCAGCATGGCGCTGGCGCTGCCGAACTCGCCGCCGGCGGAAAAGCCCTGGATCAGGCGCGCGAGCAGCAACAGCAGCGGCGCCGCGATGCCGATCGCGCCATAGGTCGGCAGCAGGCCGAGCAGACCGGTGCCAACAGCCATCAGCGAGATCATCACGACCAGCGCTTTCTTGCGTCCGTGCTTGTCGGCGTAAAGCCCAAACACCAGGCCGCCCAAGGGCCGTGCCGCGAAGGCGATACCGAACGTGGCGAAGGTCAGCAGCAGTGAGGAGTTCGGATTGTCCGCCGGAAAGAACAGCTTGCTCAGGATGCCCGCGAACAGCCCGAACACCGTGAAGTCGAACCACTCCAGCGCATTGCCGATCGTCGAGGAGATCACGACCCGGCGGCGCATCTGCGCCAGAGCTTCAGCTTTCGTGGCTTCGGCTTGCATCCGTATGTCCCTTCTCATCGGCGACGGTTGGCTCCGCCCGGGGCTATTGTCTGGCGTGGCCAGGTGCGGCGATCAGACGTCTACGCCTTGACCGACGGCCGTTCGCCGACGCGGTTGAACCACGCTACGATATTGGTGTTGGACTGGTCCAGCGGTTGGCCGACCTGATTGCCGAAATCGAGCCAGCAATAGAGCAGCATGTCTGCGAGGGTGAAGCGCTGGCCGCAGATATACTGACGGCCATCGGCCATCTGGTCGTTGAGCCATTTGATACGGTTGGCGGCGATCATCTTCAGCCCTGGCGAGGCCTCGGGTGCAACTGGAATGCGCTTCTCGAAGAACTTCAACGCCTCGCCGAAGCGGTAGCCATTGGCAAGCGGCTCGGCGATGTTGAGGTCGACGCGGCGCGTCCACATCCGGCACGCGGCGCGCTCTTCCGGCGTCGCGCCGATCATCGCGGGCGAAGGGTGCTTCTCCTCGAGATATTCGCAGATCGCCGTGATCTCGGAGAGATAGCCGCCGTCGTCGAGCTCGAGCGCCGGCATCTGGCCGTGCGGGTTGCGCTGCAGATGCGCGGCCTCGCGGTTTTCGCCCTTGCGAAGATCGACGGCTTGCGTGGGAATCTCGATGCTCTTTTCCGCCATGAACATCCGCACGATGCGCGGGTTCGGCCCGATCGAGTCGTAAAGCTTCATGGTCCTCGCTCCCTGTTTCTTGGTGTTGTTGATGCTGTTGAACAGGCCGCGCGCGGATTTGTCAAATGGAGAACGAACGTCAATCGTCGAGCTTGTTGAGGTCCCGTACCGACTGCATGATCGGTTCGAAATTCGAGCGCGCGTCGAGCGCGTCGAACAATTGCGCGGTGTCGTCGAGCAGGGCGTGCGAGCGCTGCAGTGCGATCCGCACGTCGTCCTGCGGCGTATCGGACAGCCGGCCGTGGCCGGACAGCAGGATCTTCGAATTCAGGCCCTTCAGCCGCTCCAGCGACTGGATGTAGTCGGCGATCGAGCCGGAGCCGAACACGCCGCCCATCACGCCGCCGGGCATCAGCGTATCGGCGGCGAACAGCAGGCCCTTGTCCTGATCGAACAGCGTGATGCAGGCCGAGGTGTGGCCGGGAGTGTACATCACGTTGAGGCGGAAATTGCCGAGGTCGATCAGGTTGCCCTCCTCGAGCCAGATGTCGATCTCGATCGGCACGTTCGGCTCGTTGAACATCTTGCGCAGCATCGAGAAGTCGTCGCGCAGCATGATCTTGTTGGCGGCGAGCCGGTGTGCGGCGATATAGGCACTCCCGTGGAAATGATAGGCGGCGCCGATATGATCGAGATGCTCGTGGCTCAGCACCACCATGTCGATCATATCGGGTGTCACCCCGACATGATCGAGGCAGGCGGTGAGGTGCGGATAATTGCTCGACAGGCCGACGTCGATCATGATCGTTCGCCTGCTGCCGCGCACCAGATAGGCGTTCGCGGCGCGGTTCTTGAAGCGGATCTGGTAGACGTCCTCGGCCGCCTGGATCAGCGTCGCGACGTCGGTGTCGAACAGGGTCTTGAACGGGCTCGGCCGGCGCTCGCTCATGGGTTGGCCGCCGCCCGGTAGACGACGGCGTTGGAAGCGCGCAGGCGCTTCGACAGCGCGTCCATGATCATCAGCGCGAACGCCGGCTGCTGGCTGACCAGATAGACGAAGCGGGCGTGGTTGATCCGCATCACCCTGGTGTGAGGTGCGGCGGCGATGGCGGTGGCGGAGCGCGACGAGCCGTCGATGACCGCCATCTCGCCGAAGAATTCGCCCTTGCCGAGGCTGACGATGACCGTCTTGTTTCCGCCATTGATTTTGGCGATCTCGACCTGGCCGTCGAGCACGACAAAAAGCTCGCGCCCGGTCGAGCCCTCCTCAAAAATGACGTCATCGACATCAAATTCATTGATGCACTTTTCGATCGTCATGGCCGTCCCTGCCTTCTGGCTGGTTGGTCGGCCCATGTTAGTCGGGAAAACGCCGCGCGCAAACTAAGGCGGCGCGGATTGCCGCAGGGCAGCATCTGCCCAAATCCCGCCCGGAAAAGTTCCTAAAATTTCGGTAAGCCAAGCCCGGTCGCAGGTGCAGTAACGATTTCGCAAGCAATAAAAGTTACCAAAAGGTCAACCCAGTCTGGAGATTTTGAACGTGAGTGAGCAGCAGAGCGAGCCGGTCAGCGGTGAGACCGGCGCCGAAATCGCGGCGCAAAACCACCCGCTGACGGCCGCGGCCGATGTCGAGGCTGTCAGGCTGGCGCCAGACCAGGAAGAGACCTCGCCGAAGGCGGACGCCCCCAAAATCGATGCGTCCAAAATGGAAGCGCCGAAGGTCGAGCCACCCAAGGTCGAGCTGCCGAAGATGGACGTGCCCAAGGTCGAGGCCGGCAAGCAGGACGAGCCACGCTCCCCGGGCAAGCTGATGATCATGGCGCCTGGCGACCGCGCCTGGGAGCATGAGGGGACTGCTTCGAAGCCGGCCGCCGAGGAGGCTGCCAAGCCATCTGGCATGCGCCGTGTCGCGGCGATGGCCGCAGTGGTGGCGCTGGCAACCGTGGCTGGCGCGATCGGCGGTGCGCTGGCGACCGGAGGGTTCGGTCACGCCACCACTCCAGCCGTTGCGGCCGCGCAGGACACCACGAAGGATGCCGTCAATGCCTCGATCGCCCGGATCGATGCCGAAATCCTCGCCCTGAAGTCCAGTGTCGACCAGACCGCCAGGGCCGGCACGGTTCAGTTCAACAAGACCAGTGACCGCCTCGAAAAGGTTGAGAAGTCGCAGGCCGAGCCGATGGCCAGGCTCGCCAAGCTCAGCGAAGCCGTCGACAAGCTCCGCGCCACGCCGCCGGCTGCACCCGTTGCCGCTGTGACACCCGCTGCTGCCAGGGACGTCACAGGCACGGTCACGCCGTCTGCGACCACAGCGGCCGCTGCACCCAAGGTCGAGGTCGCCCGCCTGCCGGTGGTCGATGGTTGGGCGCTCCGTGACGTCGGCAATGGTGGCGCGCTGATCGAGGGCCGCGGCGGCATCTATGAAGTCTACGCCGGCGATCCCATCCCCGGTCTCGGCCGCGTCGACGCCATCCGCAAGCAGGATGGACGCTGGGTCGTCGTCACCAGCAAGGGCCTGATCGTTTCGCGCTGATCGCCTGATAACGACAAGGCATGATCCGGAAAAGTGCGAAGCGGTTTTGCGAAGAAGATCATGCCCAAAGAAAGGCGCTTCACTGCGATGTGAAGCGCCTTTTTTCTTGAATAGGCTTCGCCGCGCGGTGTTAGTGCAGGCATGAACCGCGTGCTGAGATGTCTTTTTGTCCTGTCCCTCCTGATCTGCGGCGCCGTGCCCGCACGCGCCGGCGATGATCGCTCTCTTGAGCGCGGTGCCGCGATCATCGATCCCGCCATTCTGCGCGAGCTCGATCAGGGTCGCCTCGGCCTCGGCCGCTTGCTGTGGCCGGAACGCTCAGTCAGCCTTCCGCTGCCCAACCGCGAGTTGTTCGGACTGCCGTCGATGCTTCCGGTGCGCGAGGCGCTCGAACGCGAGTTCGACCGCTATGTCGGGAGGCACAAGGCCAGCCTACCAAACGAGAGCATCGGAATCGGCGACGATTACGCGTTCCAGCTGTTCGACCGCGGCCTGTTCGAGTCCCCCGACGTCCGCTTCGTGCTGTCGGGCATCGTCAACCGGATGGACCGCGCCTATGTGGCGCCGGCAAGTTGCGGTGAGATCCGGTTGATCTATCGGCTGACCCGCACCGACATGCCGCCGATCGGCGAGAACGCGGTGTCGCAGCGCTTGCCGATGACGCTGAACCTGGTGCTGAAGGCGAGGGGCGATGCCGACGATGCGTCGGTCACCTGTCGCGAGATTGCGCGGCGCTGGCTGGCGGCGCGCAACTCTCCGCCGATGGTGGGGAAACTGTTCGGCAAGGACGGTCCGCTCGAGCTGATCGGTCCCGCCAATATCGATCGAATCGAGACCAATCTGCAGATCGCACACGCGCCGAAATCGGCGGTGCGCGATTTCCGCACCGATTATCTGTTGAAGGTGTTCAACTATGACCGCGCGGCGAAGCGCTTCGCGGAAGCCCCGATGGAGAACCAGATCGATCGCGATCGCGTCCTGGCGGATGAGGGGCTGAGGCGCGACTTCAAGGCGTGGCTGCTCGATCCTGCGCATTTTGCCGAGTTCGATCGCGGCACGCTCTTGATCCCGGAGAAATTCCTCGCCAATGGCGCCGTCGCGCCGACCCCGGTCGGGTTTGATGTCAGCGACCTGCAGCCCGAGTTCGGGTTGGTGCAGGGCGAGGGCACAGACAAGGCTTTGTTCTCGGAGAATGACGTCGTCGGGGCACTGAAAAAGGCTGCAGCCGATGGAACGCGGCTGCAGAACATCCAGTCGCTCGCCGGCTTCGAGCGGCGTCTCAACGACGTCACCTGCGCGGGCTGCCACCAGACCCGCGGCATCGGCGGCTTTCATTTCCCTGGCGTCGACTGGATGGCGGCAAAGCCGTCGAATTCCACCGTGGTGCCGGCTTCGCCGCATTTCTTCGGCGACCAAGCTCGCCGCCGTGAGATCCTCGCAAGCTTCCGCGACGGCAAGGCGCCGGATTTTTCACGCGGCTTCTCCAATCGCCCGCAATTGCGCGGCAGCACCGAGCTTGCCGGTACCGAATATAGCGACGGCTGGGGTGCGCATTGTTACCTGCCGGGCGCAAAGCCAACCGAGACCGACCGCAGCTTTCGCGGCTGGACCTGTGCCGAGGGGCTGGCCTGCCAGGTTGCTGGCCAAACCTCGCGCATGGGTATGTGCTTCATCAAAAGCCGGTAGCGGCTTCGGGAACCGACAAGCCCCGGCGTCATTATTTGATGCTACACTCTGACGCGCGACCAGGACCTGAACAGCCCTTGAGCGGAGACCGGCCGATGAGTGCTCCCGACCAGGACAAGCAGCGTAACCGTAAGATCGCGGAGAACGAGGCCGATCGCCAGGCCGTGAGCGCCGTCCGCGTCAGCAGTTGGGCGATAGCGGTCGCGGTCATTATCGGCGTCATCGTTGTCGCCATCGTCTGGGCCTGGCTGAAGCGCTGAACGCTTACCTCGCCCCGCTTGCGGGGAGAGGTCGGATTGCATCGCAGATGCAATCCGGGTGAGGGGGTACAGGTCTATCGAAGCATATTGCTCGCGGAGAGAGCCCCTCACCCCAACCCTCTCCCCGCAAGGGCGGGGCGAGGAAGAACCGGCAGCATTAGCTTGACGTGACTACGCCACCGCGCCCGAGGAGCGCAGCTTCTGGATCGTGGCCTCGTCGTAGCCGGCCTGCCGCAAAATCTCGTCGGAGTGCTCGCCGAGTTCGGGCGGCTTGCGCGGCTGCACCTTTTTGGCGCCGTCGATGAAGATCGGGCTGTTGACGGTCAGCATGGTGTCGTTCTCGAAGCGCACCAGCACCTCGTTCTCGATCATCTGCTTGTCGGTCGGGATGTCGTCGAGGATGCCGACGACGCCGAACACCAGGCCATTGCCGTCGAGGATCTTGCGCCATTCGGCGAGGTCCTTGCTTGCAAACACCTCGTCGAAGATCTTGATCAGCTCGATCGAGCGCGCGTGGCGGTCCGCCTTGGTGGCAAAACGTTGATCGGTGACGAGGTCCTCGCGGCCCATGCAGCGCGCCAGCGTCGGCCATTGCCGCTCTTCGTTGAGCAGCGACAGGATGACCCAGCGGCCATCCCGGCACTTGTAGTGGTTGGTGACGGCGTTCAGCGCCTCTTGGCGCGGCTTGCGTTTCTTGAACTTGGCGCCAACCAGCTTGGCCTGCGCCAGCACGCCATTGGCCCAGACGCCGTTGGCCATCAGATTGGTCGAGACGTGCGAGCCCTTGCCGGTCTTCTCGCGCTGGAACAGCGCGGTGACGATTGCGCCATAGAACGCCATCGCGCAGGGGTGATCGCCCATGCCGGCGACCGAGCGGGCCGGGGTGGTGTCCTCGTCGGCGCGCACCAGGTCCATCAGGCCGGAACGCGCCCAATAGGCGTTGGAGTCGAAGCCGGGCTTGTTGGCCTCTTCGCCCTTTTCGCCGTAGCCGGTGAAGGACGCGTAGACCAGCCGGTCGTTGAGATGGGCGAGATGGTCGTAGGTGATGCCGAGCTTGGCACGCACCTGCGGCGGCATGTTGGTGATGAAGACGTCGGCCTCCGCGACGAGCTTGTAGAGCACTTGTTGTGCGTCCGGCTTGGTGAGGTCGAGCGCCAGGCTCTTCTTGTTGCGCGCCTCCAGCATCCACGCGAAATTGTGTTCGCTTGCCGGATAACCCGGTAGGTTCGGCAGGTTCCGGTAGGGATCGCCGGCGCCCGGCGGCTCGATCTTGACGACGTCGGCGCCGAAGTCGGACAGCACGGTGGCAGCCGCGGGCGCTGCGATGAAGCTTGCGCAGTCCAGGACCTTGAGCCCGTCAAAAATGCCTTTTTCCATCGTGCCGTCGCTCCCGTGGCGCTTGTTGGTCTTTTTCCGGTGGCTGGAATTATCGTGTGCGATGATCCCGATCGAGCCGCCATTTGACCTATCTGGAGGCCGCGATGCAACCCAAGTCATCGCAGATCCGGGTGGGCAAAGCGCAGCGTGCCCACCATAACGAGCACGGATTAAAATGGTGGGCACGGCGCTACGCGCCTTTGCCCACCCGAAACGCTGACGACGTTGCCTACTCCACTCTTGCCATCAGCGCCGCATTGCCGCCCGCGGCGGCGGTATTGATCGTCACCGTCTGTTCGGTGGCGAAGCGCGCGAGGTAATGCGGGCCGCCGGCCTTCGGGCCGGTGCCGGAGAGGCCGCTGCCGCCGAACGGCTGCACGCCGACCACGGCGCCGATCATGTTGCGGTTGACGTAGATGTTACCGACCTGCAAGCGGTCGATCACGTCCTCGACCGTGTCGTCGATGCGGGAGTGGATACCGAGCGTCAGCCCGAAGCCGGTTGCCTCGATCGCAGCCAGCACCTCGCTGAATTTGTCGGCCCGATAGCGCACCACATGAAGGATCGGGCCGAACACTTCTTCCGTGAGTTGGGCGGCGTCAGACAGTTCGAAGATATGCGGCGCGACGAAATTGCCGGCCGGCGCCTCGCCGGCGAAATGCACGCGCGCCTGCTTTTTCATCCGCGCGATATGCGTATCCAGACGCTGTTTTGCCTCCGAGTCGATCACCGGTCCGATATGGGTGGACGGATCCAACGGATCGCCGAGCTTCAATTCGCGCGCCGCGCCCGCAATCATCTCGATCATGCGGTCGGCGACGTCGTCCTGCACGAACAACAGCCGCAGCGCCGAGCAGCGCTGGCCTGCCGAACGGAACGCCGACATCACGACGTCGTCGGCGACCTGTTCCGGCAGCGCGGTCGCGTCGACGATCATCGCATTGATGCCGCCGGTCTCCGCGATCAGCGGCACAATCGGGCCGTCCTTGGCCGCCAGCGTCCGGTTGATCGCGCGCGCAACCTCGGTCGAGCCGGTGAAGACAACGCCGGAGATCTGCTTGTGTGCGACCAGCGCAGCGCCGATCGCGCCATCGCCCTGGACGAGGTGCAGCGCTGACGCCGGCACGCCGGCCTCATGCAGCAGCCGGATAGCCTCGGCCGCGACCAGCGGCGTCTGCTCGGCCGGCTTTGCGATCACCGCATTGCCGGACATCAGCGCGGCAGCGACTTGGCCGAGGAAGATCGCCAGCGGAAAGTTCCACGGCGAGATCGCGACGAAGGCACCGCGGCCGCGCAACGTCAGCAAATTGCTTTCGCCTGTTGGCCCCGGCATCGCTTCGCCGGCGCCGAACAGTTTTCGCCCGAGTGCTGCGTAGTAGCGACAGAAATCAGTCGCCTCGCGCACCTCCGAGAGCGCGTCGTCGAGCGTCTTGCCGCCCTCGCTCCGCAACAGCGCAATGAAATGCGCGCGACGCTGCTCCAGCAGGTCCGCCGCCTTGTCCAGGATGTCGGCGCGGCGCCCGGCCGGCATTGCGTTCCAGGCCTTGAAGCCGCGGCGTGCTTCGGTGACGGCTGCATTGGCCTGGTCCAGCGTGAATGCGATGACCGTGTGAGGCGTTACCGTCTCGGCGGCAATCGCCGATGTAACCCTCTCGAGCGCTTTGCGTTCGCCGAACTCGATGCCGTGCGAGTTCTCGCGCTGTGGCTGGTAAAGATCGGCGGGCAGCGGAATCCCGGAATGTGAGGCGTTGTTGTCTGCACCGACGATCTCGGCCGAGCGGCGCAACAGATCCGCGATGGGTACGTGATTGTCTGCTGCGAGCGCGACGAAGGAGGAGTTGGCGCCGTTCTCCAGCAGCCGCCGCACCAGATAGGCGAGCAGGTCGCGATGGCTGCCGACCGGCGCATAGGTGCGATAGGCGATCTCCGGCCTGTCGTCGCCAAGCTGCGCATACAGCGCTTCGCCCATGCCGTGCAGCCGCTGGAATTCGAAGCTCGTGGCGTCATCTGCAAGTTCGAGGATAGTCGCGACCGTCAGCGCGTTGTGGGTGGCGAATTGCGGAAACAGCCGCGGCCGGAGCGCCAGCAGTTTTCGCGCGCAGGCGATGTAATTGAGATCGGTCATCGCCTTGCGGGTGAAGACCGGATAGCCGTCGAGGCCGCGCTCCTGCGCGCGCTTGATCTCGGTGTCCCAATAGGCGCCCTTGACGAGGCGCACCATCATTTTCCGGTTGAGGCCACGCGCGAGCGCATCGACGTAATCGATCACCTCAGCGGCGCGCTTCTGATAGGCCTGGATTGCGAGGCCAAAGCCGTTCCAGCCGGACAACGACGGATCGGCGAAGGCGGCAGCGAGCACGTCGAGCGACAGTTCCAGCCGGTCGGCCTCCTCGGCATCGACGGTGAAGTTGAGGTCGAACGCCTTGGCGCGGCGCGCGAGATCGATCAGACGCGGCACCAACTCGGTCATCACCCGCGCGCGGCTCACCGCCTCGAAGCGTGGATGCAACGCCGACAGTTTCACCGAGATGCCCGGCCGGTCGGGTAGGGGACGGCTGCCTGCCGCCTTGCCGATCGCCTCTATCGCGCGGGCGTAGGATTCGAAATAACGATGCGCGTCGTCCGCAGTGCGGGCGCCCTCGCCGAGCATGTCGAAGGAGTAGCGCGGGGCGCGGTCCGAACCCGATTGTGCGCGTGCCAACGCCGCCTCGATGGTTTCGCCAAGCACGAAATGGCTGCCCATCAGCCGCATCGCCTGCCGCGTCGCTGCGCGCACCGCCGGCGCGCCGAGCCGCTTGGTCAATCGTCCGATCGTGCCCTGCGGCGTCTCGCCGGGCTGGATCACCCGCGCCGACATGCCGAGCGCCCAGGCCGATGCGTTGACCAGGAACGCGCTCGATTTGGTCTCGTGGTTGACGAAGTCGCCCTGGCCGAGCTTGTCCTCGATGAATTGGTCGGCGGTGCGGGCATCAGGCACCCGCAGCAGGGCCTCCGCCAGCACCATCAGCGCCAGCCCCTCCTTGGTCGAGAGCGCGAACTCGCGCAGCATGTCCTCGACCCCGCCGAACCGATCGTCATTGGCCCTGATCGCTTCGATCAGCCGCGTCGCGGTGCGATCGATCCGTACCTCCCGGTCCGCGCCTAGCCCGGCATCCTGCAGCAGGCCGGCGGCGATAGCGGCATCATTGGGCGCGTAGGGTGGGCTGAACGGGGGCGGGAGGCGATCGGCGTCTGGCATTCGCGGTTCCTTCTGCAATCACAGAACACCTACGCGCTCATGAACCGTAGTTCGATAGACAAATTAGCAGATTTGCCTTAGAAGATAAGGGCAAACTCGAAATATTCCGGATATATGTCAGATATTGACAAGATTGACCGCAAAATCCTCTCCATTTTGCAAGGAGATGGCCGGATCGCCAATGTCGAACTGGCGGAGCGCATCGGATTGTCGCCGACTTCGGTCGGCGAGCGGCTGAAGCGGCTGCAGCGCGACGGCTTTGTCGAGGGCTATGGCGCACGGCTCAATCCGCATTTGCTTGGGCTGGGCTTGCTGGTGTTCGTCGAGGTGTTGCTCGACAAGACCACGCCCGACGTGTTCGAGCGGTTCGCAAAGGCGGTCCAGACCGCGCCGGAAGTGCTGGAGTGCCACATGGTGGCCGGCGGCTTCGACTATCTGGTCAAGGCGAGGGTCGCAAACATGACCGCCTATCGCCGGTTCCTCGGCGAAACCCTGCTGGCGTTGCCGGGCGTGCGCGAGACGCGAACCTACGCCGTGATGGAAGAAGTCAAGCGCGACGCGCCGCTGCCGGTCGGCTGAGATCGTCGTGATGTGATCTACGGCCATGCGCCGGGCGTATTGGCATCTCGATCCGCCCGCGCTAATTCTGCTGCCAGTTGGGGCAGTGACAATGAAAGAGGCCGATCAGCCGATAATCGCGGGGCGGACCGCATTCGCTGGCGCAGTTGCTGCCATCGTTCTGTCGTTGCCATTGGTCACGACTGCTGCCGCAGCCGAGCTCAGCGCCGGTCAGGCGCAGCTTTATTCCTCGGTCACGATCTATCCACCATCGGCAACGACGATGACGGTCTGCTACGGCTTCGTTTGCCGGCGGCGCGAGATGCTCAACTTCACCGCTGGCGACAAGACGGCGCTGAGCAGGATCATGGCTGGCGGCCGCGCCAACGCCGCGGCCGAGCGCGCCGCGGTGCAGAAGGCGGTGATCTGGCTCGACCGCCACATGGGACCGATCCTCGGCACCGACAAGCGCGTGGAGAAAGCGGACTTCCGCGCCAACGACGACAAGCACAATTACGATTGCTGGGACACCACCCGCAACACCACCAGCCTGATGCTGGTGATGCAGGCCTGGAACCTGTTCAGGTTTCATGACGTCGGTGATCCCCACTATCGCGGGTTTCACCTGATGCAGACGCCGCACAACACCGCTGTCCTGGTCGAGCGCGCGACTAAGGTGGAATGGGCGGTCGACCTCTGGCCGCGCGGCTATCTGCAGCCGCCTGATGTCATGACCGTCGCCCAATGGGTGACGGAAGATTGAACTGTTGAATTCCGCTGCCGCGCCGTCCGCGCCGTGGCGTTGTACCCGCATTGATTGTAGGGATACAAAAAGCGCTCAATCGGTGCCGGGGCCGGGATATGCAGTCACATTTGAGCTGTTTTGATACCGCGACGCGCGGTGCTTATTTCGCTCTGTTTCTGGCTGGGGTGCTGCTGCTGTTGTCCACGGTATCGATGCCGGCGCGCGCCGGCGACCTCGAGGATTGCAATGGGCCGGCGCAGGACAAGATCGAGGCGGCCTGTGCGGCCATTATCAACGACACCGCGCGATCGGCCGACGATCGCGCCAAGGCCTATGCCGGCCGCGCGCGATTTTACAACAACCACGCCAAGTTCGATTCCGCCGTGGTCGATGCCGAAGCGGCGCTGCAATTGAACCCGCAATTCGTCGCCGCGCTGCTCTCGCGCGGCTATGCGCGGCAGCGTCAAGGCAAGATCGATCAGGCCCGCGCCGATCTCGACCGCGCGATCGAGATCGAGCCGAAGAGTGCCTTTACCTACCTGGCGCGCGGCAATCTGCGCAGCGACCTGCGCGCCTGGACCGATGCGCTCTCCGACTACGACCAGGCGATTGCGCTGCGTTCCGATCTGGTCGCTGCCTATGTCGGGCGGGCTCGCGCGCGTGTCGAGACCGCGCAGATCGATGGTGCGTTGAGCGACGTCAATACGGCGCTCGCGATCAATCCGAACGCCCCGAACGCCTTCTACTGGCGCGGCCAGGCCTATCGCCGCAAGGGCGACGTCGATCACGCGATCGAGGATTTTTCGCGCGCGGTCGCGCAGGCGCCGCAGACCGAGCGCAACGCCTATTTCGCGCGCGCCCAGCTCTACAGCGCCAAGGGAGATTACGCGCGGGCCATTGCCGACTTCGACAAATTGCTGTCGTTCATTCCCGACAACAAGGAGGTCCAGCAGCAGCGCCAGCAGGCGGTGGCCATGCAGGCCGAACTGGCCAAGGCCGGCACGACGACCACGCCCGCGCCGTCACCGGCCGCACCGGTTCAGGCGGCCCCTGCCGCTCCCATAGCCCCGCCGACCGCTCCGGTCACGGCGTCGACCAACCAGCAGATCGACCAGGCCAAGCAGTTCCTTGCGCAGCACAATTATGCGAACGCCATCGTTCCCCTCAGCCAGGTGCTGGCAGGCGATCCTCGCAACGAGCCGGCGCTGCGGCTGCGCGTCGTGGCCTATACCGGGCTCGGCCGGCGCGCGGAAGCGCACAACGACATCAACGACCTACTCAAGCTCAAGCCGAACGACGCGCCGTTGATCGCTTTCCGCGCGATCAACGCGGTGGGACTTCGGCAGTTCGACGACGCGATGGCCGACGCGGCGCGCGCCATCGCGCTGGATCCAAACAATGCGATGGCTTATCTCGGCCGCGGCATGGCCAAGGCAGGCACCGGCAAGGCGCAGGATGCGCTTGCCGACTACGATCATTCGATCGCGCTCAACGCCAAGGACTCGCTGGCCTTCACCGAGCGTGGGCTCGCCTATGTCAGCCTCAACCAGACCGACAAGGCGATGCTGGATTTTGACCAGGCGCTGGCCCTCTCACCGACCAACCTGCTGGCAAAATCCTGGCGCGGACTGGCGCTGATGTTGAAGGGCCGCACCGACGAGGGGCTGGTCGACATCAACGGCGTGCTGGAACGCATCCCCACCGACCCGACGGCGCAGCTCGGCCGGGCGCTTGCGATGTTGACCTCGGCCCAGTACGACCGCGCCGTGGCGGCGTTCGGCCAGATTATCGACAAGGTGCCCGCCGATCCTTTCGCGCATGTGCTGCGGGCGCGGGCCTATCTCGGTCTGAAGAAGACCGACGACGCCATGAAGGATCTGAATTTTGTCCTGGCGAGCCGGCCGGATTATCACGATGCGTTGACGCTGCGCGGCATCGCCTGGTCGGCGCAGCGCGATTACGCCAAGTCGGTCGAGGATCTCGACCGCTCGATCGCGCAGAAGGAAACCGTGGAGAGCCTGTTCGCCCGCGCCAAGGCGCATGAGGCGCTCAACCACCCCGGCAAGGCGACCGACGATTTCCGCAAGGCGACGCTGCTTGCGCCGTCAAGTGTGTTCGACGTGCTGGCGCAGGCGGAGTCCAAGCGCAAGATCCAGGAATTGTCGAAGAAAGTGCCGTGCGGCTCCGGCCAGAGCGGTACCTGCCTCTGACGTTCACAGACGCCGCGCGCGTCTCCGTGCGGCCGTCAAAATTCAACGTCATGCCGCGCGGGCGCTGTGCCCGCCCCGCCGAACGTCACCCTCTCTGGTTTGGTGGGTCGGTCCCACTCCCGGATGACGTCCGAGAGTGCGCCGTTGGGTCTGGCGCTGACGCGCTAGACCTTCAGGTTTTCGGCTGAACTCTTGCCGCGATTTGCAACCTCGTCGTACTCAACCGTCTGGCCTTCATTGAGCGACTGAAGGCCTGCCTTCTGAACTGCTGAAATATGCACGAAAATGTCTTTGCCGCCCGATGCGGGCTGGATGAAACCATAACCCTTGGTCGGGTTGAACCACTTCACTGTACCTTTGGGCATTCCAGTCGTCTCCGCGGAATCAATCGAAATCAGACCCGCCGATCCCCGCACAAACCGGCTTGTCCGTACTGAGCAGGATAGCAGTTTGCAAAAAGCTGGGTAGATCAAACGATGGTGTGTTTTTGCCCGGAAACCCCCGGCTTTGCGGGACTCCGGTGACGATCTGCCTGTTTCGTGGTCAATTGATGCGTCGCAAAATCGGACGGTTCCGGGTCGCCCGGCCGAGGAGGACGCAGCGCGCAACGTCTTCCTTTCCAACTCAGAGCAGCAAGCAAACACTGACAACGCGGCGAGTGATCGGCTGCAACATGTCGAGCCACTCCTCGTTGCCAACGAGTCGAGTGTAGCGGCAACGTTTGCTCGCTTGAGGTGCGGACGCCCTGTGCGGCAATGGATCAACGGCGGCTCGCGTGGTGTTCGCAAGCCTGGAGCCTCGAAGCCGATTCGGTTCCGATTCGGTCATGCGCGAGCCGAGCGCGCTGCGTGGCAATCGCGCGTAGAGACGAACGGCATCATGTTCTGGATGATTTGCATGTTGGCTGCGAACGATCGCGGCAGCCCCGCGCGCGCAGATGGAGAAAAATTGCTGAAGCATTGTCGAGTGATGGAAGAAACTTTTCGCGATATGTGTCGGCGGTGCACCAGCTTTCAATTTCGTTACCAAACAATTCTGAATTTTCACGCGAACGGGTTGTTGGTTTCCGCGTTTCCAGTCAGATTGATAAAGCCGGGTAAGACAGGCGCCCCGAGGCGGGGTCCTCGTCGGGCGCGACAGCAAAGAATGCCAGCTATGAGCAGCACCATCATCGTCACAAGTGTCACTCCGATCGGTAGCGGCTCCTGCTCCTAGGGCGATGCCCACGCGTCTCGCGGAATGTCGTCGTCGTCGCGGGCCGCCTGATCCTGGCTGGCGGCAACCGGCGTTCTCTGTCGTCTCTTCAACAAAATCGCCTCGGTGGCGGCCACGTTCGTTGTTCGCGGCGTGGGCTAGAAGCACATGCAAGAAGCAAATCAAGTCTTGGCACGCCGCGCCCAACTCCTGGAACATGCGCCTTTGCCGCGCGAGCCGCGGGACATCAGGGACAGAACCCCGGTACCGCCGCGAATTTTCTCGACGCGGCCCTATCAGCCGCCCGAGCAGTTCGACGTCTGGAAGACGCGCATCAGCTCGCTGAGCGACGTCGGGCTGCCCGAAGGCGCGAGTCCCGCGGAAGGATTCGACGTCGAGGTCATGACCTGCAACATAGCCGACATCGTGCTGTCATCGGGGCACTTTGCTGCCCAGACGCTGCGGCGCGCATCACGGCCGTTCTACGGCGCGCCGATCGACCATTGGTGGCTCTTCCGGCTGAGTTCCGGCGAAGCCTGGTTCGAGACCGGCGAACGGCAGATTCATGCCCGGCCTGGCGCGATGTTCCTGATTTCGCTCGACGACGAGTTCCATGGCCACGTCACCGATTGCGAGGGCCTTTTGCTTGGTTTGCCGCGCCATGCGTTCGCGGCCGTCGCGGATCGGCTCGACAGCGTATGCAACACCATCCTCTCGGGTAATCTGGTCGGGCTGTTGGCCGACTATCTGACCAACTTGGAAGCGCGCGTCATCGGCATGAGCCGGGACGAGTTGAAGCAGGCAGGAAGGGCCACGGCGGAGATGATCGCCGCCTGCATCCAGCCGTCGGCCAAGCGGCCGGAATGGGCGCAGGGATCCATCGAGTCGGTGCTGTTCGAGCGCGCGCGCCTCTATATCGAGAATCATCTCGGCGAGTTCGACCTCACCCCTGACAGCGTGGCGCATGGCTTGCGAATCTCACGCTCGAATCTTTACCGCGCATTCGAAAGCGTCGGCGGCGTCGCGCGCTTCATCTTGCGCAAGCGCTTACAGGCGGCGCATGCGGAACTCCTTGCAAGCGGGAACCGGCAGGTGCAAGAGATCGCCTATCGCCACGGCTTCAGGCTCGCGTCCGATTTTGCGCGCGCCTTCCGCCGCGAATTCGGCATCAGCCCGCGCGAAGCGCGCGAGCGCGCGCGCCGTTGATCGCGTTGCGGTTGCACCGTGAGGCGAAAATGCGTGGCGGTGTCTCGTGCTGATCGTTCAACTTGTGAGACGCACCGCCAGCTATTTGGACGGCGTGCTGGGTGACGCTGGCGGGTTTGTGTCTATGATTCTCCATCATGACGACTCGGGGGCATTGTGATGGCGGCCGGGCGAGCGCGGGGTGGCAAGATGCGCTGGCTGAGTTCGACCCATCATTAGCCGGGACCGGGAGATGGTCGCGCGTCGCGCTATCACCTTCATCTGTCCACGTGCGAGCCTGGCAGGCTGGCGCGTTGGCTCTGTCCGTGGCGCGGCAGCCCCTGCGTTGGGCAAGATGCCACGAAGGGGGCGCACCATGGCTGTCGCACGGAACTCAACCGCACCTGTGAAGGCACAACGTCGAACCGGCTTCGTCCGGAGCTGGGTCATGTCGGGAGATGCGGACAGCCGTTCGCTGCGGCGCCGGTTGCTGGCGGTGCTGCGTCAGGCGCATCGGGCGCTCGGCGTGAAGCGCGACCGGCTCGGCCTCGGCAGGCTGGGTGTCGGTGGGGTTACCTCGGCTGCGGCAGCGACCCTCGGCGCGCTCGCGCTCGTGCTTGTCGCCACCTCTGCCGCGAGTGCCCAGAATTACAACGCCGGCAGCGGAAGCGTCGCGTCGGGCGGCGGTGCAACGGCGGTCGGTACCAATACATCTGCGACCTCCTCTGGCGGCGGGTCCCCGATTGCCATCGGGGCTGCCGCCAAGGCTGGTGCGGGGACGACCGGCGGCTCTCCGATAGCGATTGGCGTGAACGCGAATGCAAGCGGGACCGCGCCCACCGGATTCACTTTCGAAGCGACCGCGGTCGGCAACGGTGCGGTAGCAACGGGGCAATACGGAACGGCTGTTGGTACGACGGCTTCTGCAACGGGAACCGGGGCCAGCGCCTTTGGAACCGCCGCCAATGCGAGCGGAAATCAGTCCACGGCGATCGGCAACGGCGCGACCGCCAGCAACGTCTATGCAGTCGCCCAAGGTTATCTTGCGAATGCGTCGGGACAGTACTCAGTTGCGATGAGCCTGAACGCGAAGGCATCGGGCGACGGCGGGATGGCGCTGGGCAACGGCACGCTCGCGAGCGGCATCAATGCGGTCGCGCTCGGCGTTGCCGCCAATGCCACTGCGGCGGGCTCCAGCGCCTTGGGCACTTTCGCCGTAGCCTCGGGAGGGAATTCCACTGCGGTCGGTGTCAGCTCCACGGCCAACGCCAACTTTGCGTTCGCCGGAGGCTGGTCGTCCGTCGCGAGCGCCACCAACGCCACCGCGGTCGGCAAGCAGGCCGTCGCGTCGGGGATCGGCTCGCTGGCCTCTGGCAACCTGGCCAATGCGACGGCGGATTTCGCTGTCGCCTTGGGCAACCAGGCGCAGGCGTTGAGCACCGGCGGCTCGGTTGCAATCGGATCGGGGGCAATCGTCGGCACCGCGGCGACCGGCGGCATCGCGCTCGGCAACAACGCGAACTCCGCCGGCACCTATTCGGTCGCCACCGGCGTCGGCAGCACTGCCTCCGGCAGCAACTCCATCGCCCTCGGCTCCGGAAACACCACAACTGCGGGCGCCCAGGCGACGGCGACCAACGCCATCGCCGTCGGCATCAAGTCGGCGGCCAGCGCCGCCAGCGCCATCGCCATCGGCAACAACGCCATCGCCAATGCCGCCAACGCCGTCGCGATGGGCACCAATTCGGTGGCGACCGGCGGCCAGGCGGTCTCCGTCGGCACCGGCAACGTCGCCAATGGCAACGGCGCCGTCGCGATCGGCGACCCCAACACCTCTACAGGAAACGGCGCCGTCGCGAGCGGCCTGAACAACACCGCGACCGGCGATGGTTCGGTCGCGATGGGCAACACCAACATGGTGGGCGGCGGCGGCCAGGGCGTCGGCACGGCCGGCACCCCGGCGCAGGGCGCGGTCGGTCTCGGCTATCAGAACACCGTCACCGGTCAGGGCGCCGTTGGAATCGGCGATCGCAACGTCGCCAACGGCGCGAGCGCCATCGCCATGGGCAGCCAGGCCAATGCCTCGGCCGCGAATGCGATTGCGCTGGGCGCTGGTGCGACCGCCACCAACGCCGGCTCCGTCGCACTCGGCTCCGGCAGCGTGACCGCCACCGTGGTTGGCACGCCGAATGCGGTGATCAACGGCACGACCTACAGCTTCCAGGGTACGACGCCGACGTCGACGGTCAGCGTCGGCGCGCCCGGCGCCGAGCGGACAGTCACGAATGTCGCGGCAGGGCGGATCAGCGTGTCCTCGACCGACGCGATCAACGGCTCGCAGCTCTATGCGACCAACCAGGCCGTCGACGCCATCGGCACCACCGTCACCAACATCAACGACGGCGGCGGTATCAAATACTTCCATGCCAATTCGACACTGGCGGATTCGGTCGCCACCGGCATCAACTCGGTCGCGATCGGCCCGGTTTCGACCGCGACGGGCGCGAGCGCGGTCTCGATCGGCAACGGCGCCACCGCCGCCAACGCCAACGACGTGGCGCTCGGCGCCGGCAGCCAGACCACCACGGCGGTCGGCACGCCGAGCACGGTGATCAACGGCACGACCTACAGCTTCCAGGGCACGACCCCGACCTCGACGGTCAGCGTCGGCGCGCCCGGCGCCGAGCGGACCGTGACGAATGTCGCGGCGGGGCGGATCAGCGCGTCCTCGACCGATGCGATCAACGGCTCGCAGCTCTATGCGACCAACCAGGCCGTCGACGCCATCGGCACCACCGTCACCAACATCAACGACGGCGGCGGTATCAAATACTTCCATGCCAATTCGACACTGGCGGATTCGGTCGCCACCGGCATCAACTCGGTCGCGATCGGCCCGGTTTCGACCGCGACGGGCGCGAGCGCGGTCTCGATCGGCAACGGCGCCACCGCCACCGCCGCCAACGACGTGGCGCTCGGCGCCGGCAGCCAGACCACCACTGCGGTGGGCACGTCAGGCATCACCCTCAACGGCACCACCTACAGCTTCGCCGGCACCACCCCCACCTCAACGGTCAGCGTCGGCACTGTCGGCAATGAGCGCACGATCACCAATGTCGCCGCCGGGCGGGTCGACATCGGCTCGACCGATGCGATCAACGGCTCGCAGCTGTTCGCGGCGACGCAGGCGATCACCACCATTTCGGGCCAGCTCACACACTACTATGGTGTCAACGATGGCGGCACACAGCAGGCAAACTACGCCAACAACGGTGCGACCGGAACCAATTCGATGGCAGTCGGCGTCGCCGCCTCCGCGACATCAGCGGGATCGACGGCGCTGGGCTACAACACCCAGGCCACCGTCGCCGACGGCGTTGCGCTCGGATCGGGCTCGGTGTCCAACCGCGCGCTCGCGCCGGCGTCCGGCACGATCGGCGGCACCATCATTCCCTACAACACCACCGACCTCACGCTGCTCGGCGCGGTTTCAGTCGGCAATGCCACGAGCTATCGTCAGATCACTAACGTCGCAGACGGCACGGCGGCGAGCGACGCGGTCACGGTACGGCAGCTCACCGGCGCGCTGTCGTCGTTCGCGACCACGACGACGAAATATTTCCACGCCAACTCGACGCTCGCGGATTCACTGGCCGTCGGCACCAATTCGGTCGCGGTGGGACCGCAGACCGTGGTCAATGGCGATAACGGCATCGGCATGGGCTTTGGCGCGACCGTGCAGCAGACCGCGCCCGGCGGCATCGCGATCGGCCAGAATTCCCTGGTCAGTTTCGCCGATGCAGTGGCGCTTGGCACCGGCGCCCAGGCGAATGGCCTCCAGTCGCTGGCGCTCGGCGCGGGATCGACGACCTCGAATCCAACCAGTGTCGCGCTCGGCGCGAATGCGAAGGCGACCGCGCAGGCCGGCGACGTGGCGCTCGGCGCCAATTCCACCACCTCGACGGTGGTCGCGACCAAGAGCACGACCATCGCCGGTACCACCTACAACTTCGCCGGCACCGCGCCGACCTCGACGGTGAGCGTCGGCAGCGCCGGCGCGGAGCGCACCGTCACCAATGTTGCCGCGGGCCAGATCGCCGCGACCTCGACCGATGCGATCAACGGCTCGCAGCTCTGGGCCACCAACACCGCACTCGACAGCCTCTATACCACGGTCAACAACATCAGCAGCGGCAGCGGTGGCATCAAGTATTTCCATGCCAATTCGACCGCTGCGGATTCGTCCGCCGCCGGCGCGGAAAGCGTCGCGATCGGGCCGCAGTCGGTCGCGAGCGGCACCAACGCGATTTCGATGGGCAACGGGTCCGTCGCATCGGCTGACAATTCGGTCGCGATCGGCGCCGGCGCCAAGGCGACCCAGGCCAACTCGCTGGCATTGGGCACCAACTCCACCACCACGGCAAATCTCAGCGATGCCGCCTACACGCCGGTCGTGGGCCAGGCCGTCGCCGGCGTGGCCACCGGCGAAGTGTCGGTCGGCTCGTCCGGTGCCGAGCGCCGCGTCACCAACGTCGCCGCCGGCTCGGCCGCGACCGACGCGGTGAACGTGAGCCAGCTTCAGGCGCTTGCCAACAGCTCGATCCGCTATGATACGGACAGCTCCGGCAACACCACCAACAAGGTGACGTTGAACAGCGGCAACGGCGCGCCGGTGACGATCAGCAACGTGGCGGCCGGCGTCAACGGCACCGACGCGGTCAACGTCAACCAGCTCAACAGTGCGTTCCAACAGCTCAACGGCCAGATCGGCGAGGTACGGCAGGATGCGTGGCGCGCCGCGGCCATCGGCATGGCCGCCGCATCGCTGCGCTATGACGACCGGCCCGGCAAGGTAAGCGCGTCCGCCGGCGGGGGCGTCTGGCGCAGCCAGGGCGCGTTGGCCTTCGGCCTCGGCTACACCAGCGAGAACGGTCGCCTGCGCACCAACGCTGCGGCGACCACCGCCGGCAGCGACTGGGGCGTGAGCGCCGGCGTCAGCCTGACGCTCAATTGATTCGGATTTCGACGAGGCGGCTGGCATGTCTGGCTTTGACGATTTGGGCCTGCGGGACAGCAAGCGCTGTCGCACAAGTCGCGTCGTTGGCCTCCTATGCCGTGAAGCCGTCCGATGTCGCGATCCCGGAAGGCGAAACGCTCGGCGACTACAGGCGGATGATCCAGCCGTTCAGGAACTGGACGCTGATCTGCGACGAAAGCCTGAAGTCGAAGCGCCGCGTCTGCAACATCACCCAGACCATCGTCGGCGCTCAGGGCGCCGTGGCCTTCAACTGGTCGCTGGTCGCGACCGCCGAAGGCAAACCGCTGATGGTGATGCGCGTTCCCGCAGCCGTCGGCACCGGACAGCCGATCGAGCTTGCGATGGGCGAGAAGCCGGATCGCATCGTCGCGCCGACCGATCGTTGCGATGCCGGCTTCTGCGTCGCGACGATTGCGATCGGCGACATGCTGCGGCGGCACATTCGCGCAGGCACACCCTGCCGGGTCAGCTATCCGCTGCCGCAGGCGCAGCCGGTCGTGCTGGAGGCGCCGCTGGAGGGACTGTATCTCGCGCTGTCGAAGCTGAAATGACGGGGTGCGGGTGGTGGATATTCGTTTCGCGGGCCAGACCATGACTTTGAGGAAGAGGACGAGCCGCCGATGCAACTGAACCGCACTTTTGTTCTGATCGTCGCCTCGGTGATTGCAGCCCTTGTCGTGGCGACCTTCGGTGCCGCCGTCGTCGGCTACGCCCAGCAGACCGCGCAGCCGCCGACGCAGCTGCAGCCGCCACCCGGTGCGCCGCCGGCGCCGGTGCCGGCCAGGAAGCCCGCTGCGGCCACAAAGCCGAAACCACGTCCGCAGGACGCACAGGCACAATCGGGCCCCGCGGCGGCCGCGCAGGTGCAGCCGACCGGGCAGCAGCCGCCGACGGTGTTCGACGAGCACGCCAGGCAAGGCAACATCGTAACCTGTGCCAATGTCTTCGAGACCCTTGGCCGCGGTCTCGCGGCGAACTCGAACTACACGGCCCAGTCACAGTGGGACGCCAAGGCCGGCAACTCTCATTCGGTGCAGTCGCTGGTCGCGCTCGGTCCCGGCCAGAATGCCCAGAACAACACGGCTCAGCGCGCCGCCGGCATCGTATTTGCGGCGCCGGTCGGATCGTCCTGCGAGGGCAATCTGGTGCGGGTGACGCCGAGCGCGGAGAGTTGCCCGGCGGTTGCCGCCGAGCTCGCCAAGCTCAACGGCCAGAACGGCGCGCTGGGCGATCTCGCAACCTTGGCCCTGCCGAACGGCGCGCAGGTGGTGCTGATTCCGTTCGGCAATGCCTGCGTTGCGGTCACCGCGCTGCGGATCGCGGGGTAAGGCCGGTGTCGTCGAACGGCTGAGATCGCCATGCTTCCGCCCGAAGCCTTGCAGTCCATGAACGTGCTCTGGGCGACGCCATGCTACGTCTCGGCGGTGTCGATGAACTATGTGACCAGCATGTTCGAGCTCACCCACGAGGCTATCAGTCTCGGCCTGCGGTCGAGCCTGCACATGCGTGCCGAGAGCCTCGTCACCCGGGGTCGCAACGAGATTGTCAAATTCTTCCTGATGAACGAGCAATACACCCATCTGTTCTGGATCGACTCCGATCTCGCGTTCAGTCCGGCCGCCGCGTTCCGGCTCCTGCTGTCCGATCACGACGTCGCCGCCGGCGTCTATCCCATCAAGCGTTTCAACTGGCCGCAGCAGGGCGTGCCCGCAGGGACCACGATGGCAGCGTTCGAGACGCTCTACACCGATTACCCAATCAATCTTGTCGGCCATGGCGCGCAGCCCATCGCGAGCTTCGTCACCGCGGACGAGTTCGTCGAGGTAGCCGAGGCGCCAACCGGCTTCATGGCGATCAAGCGTCACGTCTTTACCCGGCTGATGGCGCATTATCCGCGGCTGAACTACGTGCCCGACGGGCCTTCAGGCAATCCGGAAGCGCCGTTCTACTGGCTGTTCTTCGACTGCATGGTCGATCCGGACACCAAACGCTATTTGTCGGAAGACTTCGCCTTCTGCCGCCGCTGGCGCGACATCGGCGGCAAGGTCTACGCCGATCTCCGCTCCGATCTCGGTCATCTCGGCCAGCACATGTTTCGCGGCAACCTCGCGGAGAGCGTCAGGGTACGCAACGGGGGGTGAAGCGTTTTCGAGCGAAGTGGATGCCCGCGAACCTCAATAGGTCGCGGCGAGATACTCGACGATCTTGCCGATGTCGGCGTCGTCGATCGGCGCGCCATAGACCTTGATCATCTTGGTCACCTCGGCCTGCCAGAAATCCTTCTTGAATTTCTCGCCCTGCGGCTGGTTCTTGATGTAGTCGGCCGAGTGGCAGGCGGTGCAATTGTTCTGCACGACCTCGAGGTTGGGACCGGACTTGAACGCTGCGGTCTCCTCGGGGAGCGCGTAGTTGACGGGCGTGGCGGTTGCCGCGGCGATCGAAAGCGTTGATATCGCGGCGAGTGCGGGGAGCAGCTTGCGCTTCATGATGCTTCTCCTCACGCCGCAGTGACGTGCAGGGTTTCGACGACGTTGCGCAAATAGCCGGCCGGATTCCACAGCGAATCCATCGGCTGGGTGTCGCCGGCATTGTTGGTGGCGCGCACCTTCAATTCGGAGGAGCCTGCGGCGAGCTCTATCCTGAGCTTCCATTCGCGGAACGAATATTTGCCGAGATCCCTGCCGAGCTTCGCCGGTGTCCAGGTCTTGCCGCCGTCGGTCGAAACGGCGACCTCCTTGATGCCCTTGCCGCCGTCGAAGGCGATGCCCCGCAGCGTCATGCGGCCGGCCTTGAGCTTGGCGCCGTCGGTGACGCTGGTGATGAACGAGCGCACCGTGAAGCGGTTGATCGGGATCGTTGCCTTCGGCGCGGTGCCGGGCTCGACCGCGTTGTTGGGCGTATCCGGAATCCGGTAGGCGGATTTCATCCAGAAGCCGTCGAACACATTGTCGATGATGGTGATCTCGTTGAGGTGCTTGACCCAATAGGTGCCGTAATAGCCGGGCACGATGAGGCGGAGCGGGAAGCCGTTGCGGAACAGCAGATCCTCGCCGTTCATGCCATAGGCCAGCATCACCTCGCCATCGCGCGCGTGGTCGATGTCGAGCGCCTTGACGAAATCGGGCGTCTTGTCCATCACCGGACCGTCCATGCCGTTGAAGGTGACCTGCCTGGCGCCGGCTTGGACGCCGGCCAGATCGAGCACGGTCTTCAGCGGCACGCCGTGCCAGCGCGCATTGCCCATCGCGCCGTTGCCGAGCTGGCCGCCGGCGACCCGCGGGGTAAAGAAGCCGCGGCTGTTGCCGGAGCATTGGTTGACGGCGACGATCTCGGTCGCCTTCATCTTCCTGATGTCCTTCAGCGACAGTTTGAGCGGCTTGTCGACCTTGCCCTTGATCTCGAGCGTGAAGGTATCAGGATCGAGACCGTAGGGGATGTCGGCAAGATGGTAACGGACGAAGAACGCGTTGTTCGGCGTGATCGGGCCGTCGTTGAAGATCGCAAGCGGCGTTTCCAGTTGTGGCGGCCGGCCGGTGAGGCCGATCATCGGGCGCTTCTGCGGATAGCGCACCAGCGGCCGTTCGCCATTGCCAAACGGTAGCGTCACGGTGTCGAGCGCGAGCGCGCCCCTCGACCCCAGCCCTGTCACCAAAGCGGCCATGCCGGCGCGCTTCATCAGATCTCGTCGATCGAGCATTCCGCTTCCTGCGAAGCTTGTCTGTCGTGAGCTGGTCATCACCAGACTCAAGTCTTCCGCGCACCCGGTTCACGAAGGCGCGCAGCAAATGTCGCACCGGAGAGATGCAAGTCAATCGATGCTTTCGCAGTGTGCTCAGTCATCGCGTTGCAACAACGAAAAGCCCCGGCCGCGTTGGCGACCGGGACGTTTCGATCGAGCCGGAGGGGTCGATCAGTACGCGCAGACATTCACGGTGCGATAGCGATAGCCATAGGGCGTCATCACCAGGCGGGTGGCGTAGCAGCCGGTATCGACAAAGCCGACGCCGACGCCGAAGCCCGGGCCCCAGTGATGATGCCAACCGCCACCGCCCCAGCCGAACGGCTTGGCGGAGGCAGCGGTCGGTGCAAGTGCGACGGCGGCGAGGGTGGCGGCAGTGGCGAGAGCAAGAGTGACTTTGCGGAACATGGTGGTCTCCTTCAAATGCGCGTTGAGCTCTGTCGCGGCGCGGGTTGCAGTGTTACCCATCGTCCGTCAGTCGCCCGCTCGCGAGCGCGGGTTCGAGCTCAGTTGCTGAACGCCCGTTCAGGTGTGCGGCAGATCACAGTTGGTGGCAGCGGCGCCGAACCTGTCAGGCCGCCGCGGCACGCTCATCGCTCACGAGCGTCGACAAGACGCGCGTCTGCTTCACCACGCGCACGGTCATTGGTTCGTCGCGGCCGCGGATTGCGACCTCCTGCGCAGGCAATGCGTCGTCGGCAAGTCCCGCGGTGACGCGCACTTCGTCCGAGACCACGGCTTCGCAGGCCAGGCTCTTGGTCATGTCCTGCAGCCGTGCCGCGACGTTGACGGCATCGCCGAGCGCGGTGAACACCATGTGGTCGCGGTAGCCGATGTCGCCAACGATCACCTCGCCGCCATGGATGCCGATGCCGAAGCGGATAGGCTCGCGCAAATCGTGGCTGAGGAACTGGTTCAGCTCGTCGACATGGGCTGCGATCAGCGCCGCCGCGCGCAGCGCCTGGCGGCAGGCCCGCTGTCGGCCCGTAGCTAGGCCGAACAGCGCCAGCATGCCGTCGCCGATGAACTGGTTCGGCCGTCCGCCGGATTCCAGCACCGCCTGTGACACCGCGCCGAGGAAACGGTTGACGATGAACACGGTATCGAACGGCAGCCGTTTCTCGGCGAGTTGCGTCGAGCCGCGCATGTCGACGAACATGCTGACGAGATAGCGCTCCTGGCCGATCCGTGTCGGGTTTCCGGCATGCCCATCCGCCGACATCGTGTGCGGCAGGAAAAGCTGGAAGAAGGAGAGGTCGGAATTCGGCCGCAGCTGGCAGGCCAGCCGGATCGATGGATCGTCGCTGCCGACCCGGTGCAGCACGAAGGCCTCGCGCGGCGAGGGTTCGGGCAGCGAGGCGGCGTCACCGATGATGCGGATGCGGCAGGTGGAGCAGCGCGCGCGGCCGCCGCAAACGCTGGCATGCGGCACGTTGTTGCGCAGGCTCGCCTCCAGCACGCTCAATCCCTTCGGCACCCGGACGGTGCGTCCGTTGCCGTAGGACAGCGCGATCATGCCGCCGCGGCGCTCGAGCAAGGCGCGCGCGCCGCGCGCGATAACGACGAAGCCGAGCAGGCCGAGATAGCCGAACGTGAGACCGCCGGTGATGCGCTCGAGCATGTTGCCTTGGGCCGCCGTGCCGAGCTTCTCGACCGACAGCTCCTGCTTGCGCCAATCGGGATCGTCATAGTCGGAGATCATGGCGCGGCCGCCCTGGTAGATGCCAAGCATCGCCAGCGTCGGGATCAGCACCGCGGCAGCGAGCAGCCATGGCGCGGCACGCGTGAAGAACGGACGCAGCCGCAGCCAGAAGTACAGCCCGATGCAGCCGTGCACCCAGGCGATTACCATCACCGCGAGCGTCTGCCACAGCCGGTTCGGTGACGCGATGAAGAAATTGTAGAACTCCTGCGGGTAGAGCTTTTGATGCCCGTAAAGCGAATAGCCGAGCCGCACTCCGACGATGTGGAAGATGATCAGCATCGGGATGCTCAGGCCGAGCACGAGCTGCAGCGGCTCGATCGCCTTCCAGCGGAATTCGCGGCGCTGGTACAACGCATAGATGCCGAGCGCGGTGTGCACCAGGCAGGCGCCGTAGAACAGGATCGTGACTGGCAGGAAGCGCCAGAACATCGTGTGATAGTGGACACCGGTCGCCAGCGCCTCGGTCGAGATGTTGCCCAACGCATGGTTGAGGAAGTGGCTGATGAGATAGGCGAATATGATCGTGCCCGAGACCAGGCGCACCTGCCGCAGGCCGACGCCGCGGACCATCTCCTGCAAATGCTCGCGCGAGGGGGAGGCCATATGATTCATGATCGGCAATCTAGTGTTTAATTCCCGCGGTGAACACCACCACCGGGTCGTGCCGGGGTGATAGCGGGTGCCGGCACACGTTGACACCCCCTCAAGAGTCGAACAGAAAGCGCCCCGTGACGATAGCCCCAGCCGATAACATCAACGTCAAGCCGGCCCGTTCGCGCGGGCCCAATTGGGCTGGCGTGGCGGCTGTGATCGCGGCGATGACCGCGATGCGGCTGGTCTATGCCTCCGTGCTCGATCTGCGCACCGACGAGGCCTATTACTGGACCTGGTCGAAGGAGAGCGTGCTGTCTTTCCTCGACCATCCGCCCATGATCGCCTGGTTCATCCGCTTCGGCACCGCGATCTTCGGCGACACCAATCTCGGGGTCCGCTTCAGCGGCATCGTGGGGATGCTGGTCACCCAGCTGCTGCTCGCCGACATCGTCCGCCGCGTCACACGCAATAATGTCCGCGCCGTCATCCTGGCGCTGCTGCTGCCGGAAGCCGCGCTCTATTACGGGCTGTTGATGGCCAAGGTCGCCCCCGACACCGCGCTGATCCCGTTCGCGGTGGCGATGCTGTGGTCGCTGGTGCTGACAGCGCAAAGCAATGACGGGCGCTGGTGGCTCGCCGCCGGCCTGTTTGCCGGGCTGTCGTTGCTGTCGAAATTCACCGGGATCATGCTGGCGCCGGCGGTGCTGGCCTTTGCGCTGGTGCCGGACTGGCGGTGGCGCTGGCTGCGCAGCCCGTATCCTTATTTTGCCGCCCTGATCGCGATCGTGGTGTTCTCGCCGGTCTTGATTTGGAACGCGCAGCATGACTGGGCCTCGTTCCGCTTCCAGTCGGTGCGCGCCATCGCCGATCACGGCCTCTTGCTGCGCACCGTCGGCGAGTTCATCGGCATCCAGTTCGGCCTGGTCGGCTTCGTGCTGCTGCCGGTGACGCTGTTCGGCACGGCGCTAATGGCGTGGCGCGGCTATCGCGGTCGCGAGCCGGTTGCGATCCTGCTGTCGACCGCGGTCATCGTGCCATTCGCCTACTTTCTCTGGAAGTCGCTGACGCTGCGGGTCGGCGACACCTGGCCGATGTTCCTGTGGCCGGCGGGCCTCGCGGCAGTTGCGATCAATGTCACGCGGATGCCGTTCGAGGGCTGGTCGGTGCGGCTGGTCAAATCCACCGTGTTCTGGGCGCGGACCGCGGTGACGTCAGGCATCGTGTTCGTCGTCTGCGTGTTCCTCTATTCCACGATGTCACCGTGGAATCTGATCGGCCGCACCGATCCTGTTGGCACCGAGGCCGGCTATGATGTGGTTGCGGCGCGCGTGGAAGCACAATTGCAGGCCACCGGCGCGACCTGGGTCGCGACCACGGATTATCGCACCTATTCGATGCTGCGCTGGTTCCTGAGGGGCCGCGTGCCTGTCATCGAGATCAACGAGCGCGGCCGCTTCCAGGGCTTTGCCGATCCCGGCATGAGCCAGATCAAGGATCATGCCGGTCTCTATGTCGGGCGCGAGCCCGAGAACAATCTGCCGCTGTGGAATGAAACGACAGCCGTGCGGCAGCCGCTCGAACGCGTCGAGCGCAGCTGGCGTGGCATGGTGATGGATATCTATTCGCTGGAGAAGCTGACCGGCTGGACCCCGAACCTGGTGCCGCCGCCGGACACGCCATTCTTCCGCTGGCGCGTGCTGGCGATGCTGCTTCCTTCTCCCCCTTGTGGCAATGCCATCAGGCTCAGACAAGACCGGACCCGTGGCGTCCGATGTCGTCAGGGTAACAATTGCTCTGGATCGATCGGCTAGGCCGCGACGCCCTTAGGTACGACCGAGACGATCCAGCGCATCGGAATGCTGGACCTGTCTTCCTTGACTGAACGAACCATCCCCATGACAGGCAACCCATTCAACGTCAAACGCGCCTTTTCGCCCCGGTATTGGGCGTAGCGACAACGGCGGGCCTCTATTGGATCAGTAATTTCGATAATCTGCATAAATCACCAATGGTCGCGGTACGCGAAACCGTTCCGCGATGATCAGCAGGATATAGACGAAACGTTAATGATAATTCCGGCTCCGCTCGGCCACCGAGATCTATTCGTCGTCCTCGCGCTTGCGCAAGAGATCCTTCGCGAGGTCGGCGAGCGCGGGGCGCGGCAGCGCGTTGAACGGCAGCGGGCGGGTGACGTCGATGGCGGCGAGGCCGAGCCTTGCGGTCAGCAAGCCGTTGAGAATGCCTTCGCCGAGCCGCTGCGAGAGTTTGGCGGCAATGCCGTGGCCGAGCATCTGCTGGATCAGGCTGTCGCTCGCCGCCATACCGCCGGTGATCGCCAGATGCGCGATCACGTGCCGCATCAGGCTGACCATGCCGAGCGCGCCGGGCCTTCCGCCATAGAGCCGCGCCAATTGCCGGATCATCCGCAACGAGGCCACGAACACGAACAGCACGTCGATCATCGCGCGCGGGCTCACCGCAGTGACGACGGAGACGCGCTGCGCCGCCGCCGACACCAGCCGCCGCGCTTCCTCATCCAGCGGCGCCATCAATTCGCGCTCGGCGAGGCGGATCATGTCGGCGCCATCGATGATATCATCAGTGTGGCTCTGCAGCGCGCTGCGGGCGCGGGCGAGCCGCGGGGTCTGGTGCGCGAGCTTCATGAGTTCGGCCACGATCACCCGGCTCGCCGTGCGGTCGTCGCTGACAAGCACCTCGGCCGCACGCAGATGCAGCTTCTCGATGGTCGCAAGCCGCGCCAGGCCGACCGCTTCGCGCGTGATCACGACCAGCAGCGCCACCGCCGCGATCACGGCGAACGCCAGCCCGAGGACGCCGAGCCCTTCGTTGCGCGCGAACAGATCCTCGATCAAATTGATGACGCCGAGCCCGGTGCCGAGCAGCACGAGGCCTGCGACCGAGCTCCAGAACAGCGCGCCCCAGCGGAAGCCGCGGCGCACGGGCACCAGCGGCACATCGACTGGCACGGGCAGTTGTGCGGGTTCCGCCTCGGGCACGATCTGCACCGTGCCGCGGGCGAGGCGGCCAGTGTCCTCGGTATCCATCACGACCACGCCGGGATCGTCGAGCTTGAACGTCGCCGGCCGCCGCGGGGGCGTCTTCTCGTTCATTGCAGCTTGTCTCCGATCAGGAACTGGAGGGCGCGGTCAAGGCGGATGTGAGGCAGCACAGGCTCCGTATCGCCATTTCGCTCCAGCTGCGGCGGACGGAAGCGCAGGAAGCGGTAATCGGCCGCCTCGGCGCCGGCGCTGGAGAGGCCGCGGAATTCTCCCCTGAACAGTTCCTCGGGATTGTCGGGCAAATCGCCCGGAAAGGTCGCGACCTCCGTCTCGCCGTCCAGCGTCTCGCCATTGGCGATCTCGCCCGGCGTCGGCGTACCCAGGATCGACGGCAGCCTGTCGCGGCCGCGTTGAACCTGCGCCTCGCGGGTGGCGCGCACGGCGGCGAGTGCGACCACGTCGATTGCGGCACCGGCATATTCGGCGCGCTTGGCGGCGTTGGCCACGATCCGCCGCAGCACCGCTTCCAGCCGGTCGTGGCTTTGATGATGCAGATGATCGGCCTTGGTCGCTGCGAACAGGATGCGGTCGATGCGCGGCCGGAACAGCGCGTTGAGGATCGTGCTGCGGCCGATCCGGAAGCAGTCGAGGATGCCGGCGAGCGCGGCCTCGAGATCATGCAGCGCCTCCGGTCCCGCGTTGAACGCGGCGAGCGCGTCCGCCAGCACGATCTGGCGATCCAGCCGCGCGAAATGATCGCGGAAGAACGGGCGAACCACGACGTCCTTGTAGGCTTCGTAGCGCCGCCGCATCATCGCCCACAGCGAGCCATCCGGTGCGCTGCCGTCCATGGGCACATCAAGCGGCGCAAAGGTCAGCGCCGGCGTATCGGCGAGATTGCCCGGCATCAGAAAGCGGCCGGGCGGCAGCAGGCTCATCGCAAAGCGGTCGTCGCGGCAGGCGCGTAAGTAGTCGGTGAACAGCCTTGCCTCGGTCAGCGCGGCCTGCTCGTTCTCGCGCCCCTCCGGCTGCAACGTCTTGAGATAGTCGTGCCAGGGCGCGGCGAGTTTGGCGCGCAGTGGCTCGCGCGATAGCGCAAGGCTCTCGGCCGACCATTGCTCATAACTCTTGTTCAGCAGCGGCAGGTCGAGCAGCCACTCGCCGGGATAGTCGACGATGTCGAGCGTGAGCGTGCGGTCCGCGCCATTTTGCCGCTGGTAGTTGATCACGAGCCGGAGCTCGGAGATGTCGGTGGTCGAATTCGGCCAGCGCCGCTCCTCGATCAGGGTGCGGACATGGTTCTCATAGGCGAAACGCGGCACCGCATCGTCGGGCTGCGGCTCCAGGCGGGCGCGGGCGATCCGCCCCGAGGCATAGGCTTCGAACACCGGGAAGCGGCCGCCCCGCGTCAGCCCGTGGATGAGTGCGGTGATGAACACGGTCTTGCCGGCGCGCGACAGGCCAGTGACGCCGAGCCGGACCGTCGGGTTGAAAAAGCCCTCGCCATAGTCGAGCAGCGCGCGTGCCGAGAGACGCGCTTCCTCGACGATATCCAGAAAGCTGGGGGCCATGGCGCGTTGAGGGAAAACCGGCGGGAGGGGCCAAAAAATGGGCAGGCGATCACCCGCAAGGTGGCGATTATCGCGCCAAAATCAAGCTTCACACTTCCGGCGCCTTTGCAGGCGAGAGGATTGAACTCACCGCCGCACCTGCGATACCCATGTTCTATCGGCACTGAGGAAAGCCCCCGGTATGACGGTCTTTCGCCTGAAGCAATTCGCCTCGACCTCGATCCATGCGGCCGGCGCCGTGCTCTGGAACTACGACCGCGCCGAAGTGATCGCCGACGGAGTCGTGCACATTGTCGGCGTCTGTTTCGGGCTGATTGCGGCCACCGCGCTGATCGTGCTGACCGCGGTCTATGCCAGCCCGCTCGACGTTGCCGTGGTGTCGGTTTATGTCGCGGGCCTGCTCGCCATGCTGGTGCTGTCGGCGACCTATAATCTCTGGCCGGTGTCGCGCGCCAAATGGGTGCTGCGCCGCTTCGACCACTCGGCGATCTATCTGTTGATTGCGGCGACCTATACGCCCCTGATCATGGAAGTGAAGGACAGCTATTTCGCCATCGCGCTGCTCGCAGGCGTCTGGTGCGTGGCGATCGTCGGCATCTGGCTGAAGCTGGTCTATCCCGGCCGGTTCGACCGGCTGTCGGTCGGGCTTTATCTGGCGATGGGCTGGAGCGGCATCATGCTCTATGACGCGGTGGTCAAGGTGCTGCCGGCCATGGCGCTCGGCTTCGTGCTCGCCGGCGGCATGCTCTACAGCCTCGGTGTAATCTTCCATGCGTGGCGACGGCTGCGCTTCCAGAACGCGATCTGGCACAGCTTTGTCCTGCTTGGCGCCGCCTGCCACTACATGGCCGTGTTCGACGTCGTGCTGGCGAGCTGAACCTCTCGCCAACGGCGACGGATGAGCTATCATCTTCCCGATAGCATCAGAATATCGGGAGGATGGCCATGCAGGTGGCAGATAAAGTCGTGGTGGTCACCGGCGGTGGCAATGGCATCGGCAAGGCCTTGTGCGAGGCGTTCCATGCCGCCGGCGCGTCCAGGGTCGTGGTCGTCGACCTCGATCATGCTGCGGCCGAGAAAGTTGCGGCGTCGGTCGGCGGCGCGGCGTTCAAATGCGATGTCGGGCAGGAAAAGAACATCCTGCATGTGATCGACGAGACCGAGCGCATGTTCGGCCCGATCGCGCTGTTCTGCTCCAATGCCGGCATCGGCGGCGGCTTCGATCCGCTGTCGGTGAATGCCGGCGGCTCTTCGGACGAGCCGTGGTCGCGGAGCTGGGCGATCCACGTGATGGCGCATGTCTATGCGGCGCGACATCTGGTGCCGCGCATGAAGGTGCGCGGCGGCGGCTATTTCCTCAACACGATTTCGGCGGCGGGCCTGTTGTCGCAGGTCGGCAGCCCGGCCTACTCGACGACCAAGCATGCGGCGGTCGGTTTTGCTGAAAACCTCGCGATCTCGCACCGCGCCGACAACATCAAGGTCTCGATCCTCTGCCCGCAGGGCGTCGACACCAACATGCTGCGCGGAATTCCCAAGGGCCCGCAATCCGGCGACGGCGATCTGTCGCCGGAGCAGGTCGCACAGGACGTGCTGAAGGGTCTCGACGAGGAGACGTTCCTGATCCTGCCGCACCCGCAAGTGCTCGGCTACATGCGCAAGAAGACCGAGAATTACGACCGCTGGATCGGCGGCATGGCCAAGATCCAGGCCAAGATGCGCGAGACGTACGGGAAGTGACCGCAGGTCATTCCGGGGCGATGCAAAGCATCGAACCCGGAATCTCGAGATTCCGGGTCTGGTCCTTCGGACCATCCCGGAATGACGAAGGCTCTTTGTGCCTCACCCCTTCGGCGCGTAGAGCAGCGGCACTGCCGAATCGACCATCACCTCGATCAGGCTGGCGCCGTTGTGCGAGAGCCCGCGCTTGTAGGCGCTTGCCAGCTCGGCCGATGTCGTCACCCGCACGGCATCGCAGCCCATGCCCTCGGCGAGCTTGACGAAATCGAGGCCGGGCAGGTCGAGGCCCGGCACATTGCGCACCTGCATCACCTGGCTGAACGAGCGCATCGCGCCGTAGCCGGAATTGTTCAGGATGACGACCGTCAGCGGCAGCTTGCGCTGGGCGGCGGTCCACAGCGCCTGGATCGAATACATCGCCGAGCCATCGCCGATCAGGCAGACAATGCGGCCCTCGCGGCGCCCCAGCGCCATGCCGACCGCGGCGGGCAGTGAGTAGCCGAGACCGCCGCTCGCCATGGTGTAGAAACTGTCCTGGCCGCGCATCGGCATGAATTTCTGCATCGCGGGCCGGTGTGACGGGGCTTCCTCCACCAGCACATCCTGCGGCCCCATCGCCGTCGCGAGCGTGTGCAGAACGTAGTCGACCGGGATCGGATCCGCCGGGACTGGCGCCGGCGGCAATTTGCGGCCGACCGGGGCCACGCGCGCCGTGTCCGGCAGCAGATCGAGCAGCATCGTCAGTGCCGGCTTCATGGTCGCGACGATGCTGTGGCCTGCGGGCGTCACGGCGGCCGCGGTCGGATCGTCGGTGATCTGGAAGATTGTGGTGGCCCCGTCGAAGATAGCGGCGTGACCCTCGACATGGAATGTGAACACCGGCGCGCCGATCACGACCACAACATCGTGCTCGCGCAGCGCGTCCGAGAGCTGGCCGGGCGAGGCGTGCAGGAAGCCTGCGAATTGCGGATGACGTTCCGGGAATGAGCAGCGCGCCGAGAACGGGCTGACCCAGACCGCCGCTTTCGACCGCTCGGCCACCTTGACCATGAGGTCGACGGCCTCCGCACGATCGACACCGGGACCGACGACGAGGGCCGGATGCTTGCTGTCGGCAAGCGCGGCCGCCAGCGTCTTCATGGCGGACGTATCCGGACCGAGCTCGCGGCTGACCTGGCGCGCCTCGATCGGCTGGGTCGCGTGGCTCCAGTCATCGATCGGCACCGAGACGAAGGTCGGCCCGCAGGGCGGCTGCATCGCGACGTAATAGGCGCGCGCGATCGCGGCTGGCACGTCTTCGGCGCGCGCGGGCTCGACGCTGTATTTCACGTAAGGCCGCGGAAACTCCGATGCGCGCTCGGCGTAGAGGAAGGCCTGTAACGGCAGAATGCTGCGCGCTTGCTGTCCGGCGGTGATGACCAGCGGCGTCTGGTTGCGGTGCGCGGTGTAGATATTGCCGAGCGCGTTGCCGACGCCCGCTCCGGAATGCAGATTGACGAAGCCGGCATTGCGGGTGGCCTGCGCATAGCCGTCGGCCATGCCGACGACGGAGGCCTCCTGCAGACCGAGCACATAGTCGATGTCGTCGGGCCAGTCGCTCAGGAACGGCAGCTCGGTCGAGCCGGGATTGCCGAACACCTTTTTGATCCCGAACGCGCGCAGGAGGCCGAAGGTGGCATCCTTGACAGTGACGGATTTGCCGGCGGCGGGCTTGCGGGATGACATCGGGCGGCTCCCAGTTCTGGTTTCTTGGTGCTCTGTCATTGCGAGGAGCAAAAACGACGAAGCAATCCACCTGTTGATGGATTGCTTGGTGAAGTCAAGTTTGCGTCCGTGCGTCCAGAGGCGGTTACTCAGACCTCACTGTCTCACCAGCTCGCCGTGCCCTTCATGGTCGGTTGTCCCTCCGCATTCGCGGTCCACAGCTCCAGGCCGCCGTCCTTGTCGTTGGCATTGACCGAGAACTCGCTGCCCTCGAACAACGGCTGCAGGCCGCGGTAGACGAATTTCTTCGGCGGCTGGCCGCCATGCAGCTTGGCGGCGAATTCGACGATCAAGGCGGCCTGCAGCGGACCGTGGAAGATCAGGCCCGGATAGCCCTCGACCTTGGTGACGTAGTCGCGGTCGTAATGGATGCGATGGCCGTTGAAGGTCAGCGCCGAATAACGAAACAGCAGCACCGGATCGGAGATGTGGCTCTCGCGATGCTTGGCGACCGGCGGCGGGGGAGGCGCCTTGGTGGGCGCGGTCGACGGCGTGGTCGTGATCTCGCGATAGACGATGTCCTGCCGCTCGCGGATCGCCAGCCCGCGCGATGTCGTCACTTCGTGATTGACCGAGACGAAGCACAGCGTGCCGGTCGAGCCTGTCTTCACCGTGACGTCAGCGATGCGCGAGGTCCGCTTCGGCGCATCGCCGACACGCAAGGCATCGAGGAATTCCAGCTCGCCGCCGGCCCACATCCGGCGCGGCAGTGGCACCGGCGGCAGGAAGCCGCCGCGGGTCGGGTGGCCGTCAGGGCCGAGCTGCGACATCGGAAACACCGGCTGGCCCAAGCACCAATGCGTGGTCCATGGCGCGGCGTCGCCCGGCTTCGGCTCGCCGATCTCCTGGAACAGCGTCGCGCGCAGGCCCATCACCAGATGCGCGGTGACGACGTCGGTTGCATCAGTGCTGCGGCCGATCCATTGGCGGAGATGATCGAGGTCGAGTGTGTCGCTCATGAGAATGATCCGGGCAGGAGTTTCTTTAAGAACGTTTCGTGCGCTCGTCGATGGCTGGCACCGCGCCGTAATGCCTGTCTTCGCCGACGACAATCGCGGCCGGAGCCGGATAGCTGACCTTGCCCCTCGGCGTGTCGACCTCGATCCGACGAAGATGCGGATGGGTGGCGAGATCGGCCATGGTGTTGACCTCGGCAAACGCGATGTCGGCCTCGGCAAGCTTCGCCAGCAGCTCGTCGCGCGTCAGCCTGCCAAAACTGTCGCTGACGATCTGGTCGGTCTGCGCGCGGTTGCGCACGCGCTCGACCATGTTGGCGAACCGCGGATCGTTAGGCAAATCAGGCTGTCCGAGCACCTTGGCGCAAAGCGTCTTCCACTCGCGCTCGCTCTGGATCGAGATCAGGATCTCTTTGCCGTCCTTGGAGCGGAACACGCCATAGGGCGCGATCGAGGGATGGGCGAGGCCGATGCGCTGCGGCGGCTTGCCGTCCTCGGCGTTGAGCAGCGGCACGGTGAGCCAGTCCGCCATCACGTCGAACATCGAGATGCGGATGTCGGCGCCGTCGCCGGTGCGGCCGCGTCCGATCAACGCCTCGAGGATCGAGGCATGCGCGGTGGCGCCGGTCGCAACGTCGACGATCGACATGCCGACGCGCGAGGCGCCCTCGGGACCGCCGGTGAGCGAGGCAAGGCCGCTCTCGGCCTGGATCAGCAGATCATAAGCCTTGCGGTCGGCATAGGGGCCGGTGTCGCCGTAACCTGTGATGGTGCACATGATCAGCTTCGGATAATTCTTGCGCAGCCGCTCGCGCGCGAAGCCGAGCTTGTCCATCGAGCCGGGCTTGAGGTTCTGCAGCAGCACGTCGGCGCCTGCGATCAATTCTTCCAGCGTGGCGCGGCCACCCTTGGTGGACAGATCAATCACCACCGAATCCTTGCCGCGGTTGAGCCAGACGAAATAGCTGCTCTGGCCCTTCGCCGCGGCATCATAGCCGCGGGCGAAATCGCCCTCGGGGCGCTCGATCTTGATGACGTGGGCGCCGGCGTCGGCCAGGCGTGACGAGCAGAACGGCGCGGCAACCGCCTGTTCGACGGCGATGACGGTCAAACCTTGCAACGGCAACATGGCGCGAACTCAGTAGGAGCGGGGCATGCCGAGCACATGCTCGGCCACGAATGACAGGATCAGATTGGTCGAGATCGGCGCCACCTGGTAGAGCCGCGTCTCGCGGAATTTGCGTTCGACATCGTACTCCTCCGCGAAGCCGAAGCCGCCATGGGTCTGCACACAGGCATTGGCGGCTTCCCATGAGGCATCGGCGGCCAGCATCTTGGCCATGTTGGCCTCGGCGCCGCAGTCGAGCCCGGCTTCATATTTGCGGGTGGCTTCCTTCACCATCAATTCCGCCGCGCGCATCGAGGCGTAGGCTTTTGCAATTGGGAACTGGATGCCTTGATTCTGGCCGATCGGCCGGCCGAACACGCTGCGCTCCTTGGCGTAGTTGGTCGCTTTCGCAATGAACCATTTGGCATCGCCGACGCACTCGGCCGCGATCAGGATGCGCTCGGCATTCATGCCTGACAGGATGTAACGGAAACCCTTGCCTTCCTCGCCAATCAGATTCTCCGCCGGCACACGCATGTCGGTAAAGAACACCTCGGTGGTGGCGTGGTTCATCATGGTGCGGATCGGGCGGATCTCCAGCCCGTGGCCCTTCGCCTCGCGCATGTCGACGATGAACACCGAAAGCCCGTCAGTGCGCTTCTTGGCCTGATCCTTCGGCGTGGTGCGCGCCAGCAGGATCATCAGGTCGGAATATTCGGCGCGGCTGGTCCAGATCTTCTGGCCGTTGACGACGTAATGGTCGCCGTCGCGGCGCGCGAAGGTCTTCAGCGACGAGGTATCGGTGCCACTGGTCGGCTCGGTGACGCCGAACGCCTGCAGCCGCAACTCGCCGGTCGCGACCTTCGGCAAATACTTCGCCTTCTGCGCGTCGTTGCCATGACGGAGTACGGTGCCCATCGTGTACATCTGCGCGTGGCAGCCGCCGCCATTGCAGCCCGCGCGCTGGATCTCTTCCAGGATTGCCGCGGCGGCCGACAGCTTCAGGCCGGCGCCGCCATATTCGTCGGGGATCAGCACCGAGAGGTAGCCGGCCTCCGTCAGCGCATCGACGAATTCCTTCGGATAGGCCATCTGGCGATCGAGCTTGCGCCAGTATTCGCCGGGGAACTGCGCGCAGAGTTTTGCGACGGCGTCGCGGATGTCGGAGTGTTCGTCTTGCTGCTGATCTTGTGCGGTCATGGTTTTGCTTTGCCTAAGGCGCCCGCCATTGTGGGGCCCCGGTAAACCCCCTATGCTGTTTTGTTATAGCGTATGAACCTGCCTTCCAGGATTGGCAAGTATGGATTTCCGTCAGCTTAGGACGTTTGCCTGCGTAGCGGAACTCGGAAGCCTGAGCAAAGCCTCCGATACGTTGCGGGTGGCGCAGCCGGCGCTGAGCCGCCAGATCAAGCTGCTCGAGCACGAGCTGCGCACCGATCTGTTCACGCGCAACGGCCGCGGCATGGTGCTGACCGACGCCGGCCGTCTCTTGCTCGCGCGCACCAGTGGTATCGTACGGCAGATCGATCAGATAAGGGACGACATCCAGTCCGCCGGTGGCGCGCCGTCGGGCCGCGTCGTGCTCGGGCTGGTGCCGACGGTGAGCTGCGTGCTCTCGGCGCGGTTGGCGCGGCGCACGGTGGAGCGCTATCCCGGCATCTCGCTCTGTATCGTCGAAAGCTACAGCGGCCATCTGATCGAGTGGCTGCATCGCGGCGAGATGGACCTGGCCGTGATCTACGGGCCGTCGGTCGATCTGCATCTGGCGGTGCAGACCCTCGGCCGCGACAGCATCGTCGCGGTCGGCCCGCGCGGCAGCGGGCTGAAGCAGAAGAAGCAGGTCGAGTTCGGCTGGCTGATGCGCCAGCGCCTGGTGCTGCCGAGTCATTCGCACGGCCTTCGTGCGCTGCTCGAACATGCCGCGGCGAAGAAGAAGATCGATCTCGACGTCAAGCTCGAGGCGGATTCGTTCCGGGTGTTGACCAGCCTGGTCGAGGAGGGGCTCGGATACACGCTGCTGCCGCCGTCCTCGGTCCGCGCTGAGGTCGCGGACGGTCGGCTCGAGACCGCGCCGATCGCGCGGCCGGCGCCGCGGCGCGAGCTGACCTTGGCCTCGCCGGTCGAGCATGCCGGCTCCAACGCGATGACGCTGATCGCGAAGCTGTTGCGCGACGAGGTTGCCGCGCTGCGCGCCGAGGGGCTCTGGGACATCCAGCTCGCCTGAGCGCGTCTCTCCATCACGTCACCGCGAAGCCGAGATGGCCGCGGAAGCGGTTCTTCAGATACGCGCCGTCGCGCGGCGGCAACGCGCGTTCGACCTCGCCGGTCGCGATGCGGATCCGCGCCAGCCGCGGGCCGCCATGGACATCCCGCAGGCCCCTGCGAAAGGTTTCGATCCCGGCCATGTCGGCGATATCGCTGACCGAACCGATGCCCGCGCCACTTGCTATCACCTCGAGCTTTGCGCCGAGGCCGGAATGGCTGAGCTGCATGCCGGTCTCGCCGAAATGGCCGTTGTCGAGCACCACGATCGAGAGATTGCCGGGCTGCTTGGTCGCGATCGTCAGCAGGCTGCCGATCCCCATCAGCTGCTCGCCATCACCGGTGATCACAAGCACCGGCCGCTTCGGTTGCGCCAGCGCGAGGCCAAGCCCGATCATCGCTGCGCCCCCCATCGCGCCCCAGAGATAGAAGTTGCCGGCATGATCGCCGGCATCGAACAGATCGTAGGTCGAGGAGCCGAGCCCGGAGATCGCGAGCAGGTCGCCGCGGTCCGCGAGCAGCGCCTTCACGGTGGCGCGGCGATCGAGAGTTCCTGTTGTGGTTGACATCAGTGCGTCTCCTTCGTCCACTTCTTGCGTCCGATCATCCGCTGCGCGATCAGCACCGCGACCTGCTGGTCGCCGTCAAAAGCGAGCGAGGCGGCGGCCGAGATCACCTCCTCGGTATCATCGGGATCCTCCAGCCGCAGCACGGTGGCGCCCATGATCTCGAACGCCTTCGGCGTCGCCCGGCCCATCGGGATCTGCCAGGGATTGAACTCGGCCCATTCGCCGCGCATCGTCACCAGCGTCAGCAACGGGAAGCGGCAGCTCGCCATCAGTGACAGCATGTTGACGCAATTGCCGACGCCGCTCGATTGCATCAACAGCACCGCGCGGTCGCCGCCGAGCCAGGCGCCGGCGGACAGCGCGACGCCTTCCTCCTCGGTGGTCAGCACCGTGGTATTGATGTCGGCATCCGCGTGCGACAGCTTGATCAGCTTCGAGTGACCCGCATCGGGGACGTAGGACACTTGCGCGACGCGAAAATCCTTCAGCGTGCGGTAGATTGCAACCGGCCAGTCCGTGCTGGTTGCGTTGTCCTGGTGAGCGGCAATCTGGTCCATCATGGCCTCGGGTAGGGGGCGCGCGTTGGCGCGTTCTCATGCCAAAGGCTTAGGCTAGGCGGGGGTATTATTCCCTTCGCATCTGGCGCGCGCAGCTATGCCGGAATTTGATAACCCCGTCATTGCGAGCCAACGGGTCGCGCGAATGCGCGCCCGATGACAGGCTCCGCGAAGCAATCCATTGTCCCGCATACGCGGAGGGATGGATCGCTTCGTCGCTTCGCTCCTCGCGATGACTGGGATCAAGCCGTGTACCTCACAAGACGCGGCGCGCGATCAAGCCAAAAGCAAAGTCGAAAGAATCCCACGATCAGTCTTGTCTTGTCGGTCCCCAAGAATAAGCCACTTCAGGGCTGTCGAACGCTCGAATATTTGGTTCGGAGAAGCCAACCAGCAATAGTCGTCACCCACGAAGGAAAAATGCCGTGGCTTCCGACCGACGGGATCGGTCGCAGTATATGCCTTCAGCAAAGTCGAATTTTCAGCCTCCTTGATATAGATGCCGCCGTCGTAGGCGCTAGTACTGCCGCCGTGATTGGCCACCGAGTAGATCATTTCTTGGAACGCCGCATAAATCTCGCAAGAAATTTCGATGCCATATGCGCGGAGGCTGGGATTTGGGGCCACGACAATAAGGTGGAGCATGCCACGCCAAAAGCCTTGATCGAGAACAAAGGGCGGGCGCTCGATGCCGTCGATCATCGATGGGTACGGCCGCCATCTTAGATTGGGATCTGGGAACAAACCGCCTCCATTCCGACCCCGAGTTTGTGATGTGGGCGCAAGTGTCGATACCTAGGAGGCCGAGTGCTGGATGCCGAAGCCGAACGACAAATAGATGCGCGGTCGATAAAAGCGCTGTCATCGATCAGAGCTCTGAGATCGAGCCTAATCCTTGGCCCACCTTTTAGCTGCGGCCTTCGCGCTCATTCGCCTCTTGAATTTGGGCTGACATGAAGGCCGTCAGGTCGTCGAATTCGTCGTCAATTTCGGCCGCGGGAATGCCGGCCGCCAGCGCTTCTGCACGACATTGTTGAGCCAGTGATTTCGGCTGAGTGTCATCCCCCTCGACCGGGGCCTCGGCGTGAACGTTATCCGTTACCCATCGCTCGACAAATGCGATCACTCTCTCGCTCATCCGTTCAACTCCCTGCCTTGCCTTGATTTGCTCGAGAGCAAATACTCGATATCGCTGTCGATAGTTCTAACTGAGGCACTACCAACGATCCACACCTACGCTTGCGGCGCGATGGATTGCTTCCGCCTACGCCGAGGCTTCGGCGGACAAGTCGTCGCTTCGCTCCTCGCAATGACGTCGGGCGAGGCTCACCCCGGGATCCGCACCGGCAACGATTCAATGCCGCGCACAAAACTGGAATAAACCCGCTTCGGCTCGCCGACCACTTCGATGCGGTCGAAACGCTTCAGCATTTCCTGCCAGACGATCTTGAGCTGGAGCTCGGCGAGCCGCATGCCGACGCAGCGGTGGATGCCGAAGCCGAACGACAGATGGATGCGCGGGCGGGCGCGGTCGATGATGAATTCGTCGGGCCGTTCGATCACCTCGTCGTCGCGATTACCCGAGACGTACCACATCACGACGCGGTCGCCCTTCTTGATGGTCTTGCCGCCGACCTCGGTATCTTCAAGCGCGGTGCGCCGCATATGCGCGAGCGGGGTCTGCCAGCGGATCACCTCCGGCACCATGGTGTCGATCAGCGCAGGGTTCACTTTCAGCTTGGCGAACTGGTCGGGATGCTCATGCAGCGCCAGCACCGAGCCGCTCATGGTGTTGCGGGTGGTATCGTTGCCGCCGACAATGAGCAGGATGATGTTGCCCATCAGATTGTCGGGGTCCATGTGCCTGGTGGCATCGCTATGCGCCATCATCGACAGCAGATCGTTCTTCGGCGGCGCGTTGACGCGCTCGTTCCAGAGCCGGGAGAAGGTGGCGTTGCACTCGTCCATCTCCTGCCGTCGCTGCTCCGGTGAGTCCACGATGCCGCTCTTCGGCAGCGCGGTCGAGACGTCGGACCAGCGGGTCAGCTTGCCTCGTTCCTCCCAGGGGAAGTCGAACAGCGTCGCCAGCATCTGCGTGGTCAATTCGATCGAGACGCGCTCGACGAAGTTGAAGGTCTCGTTGCGCGGCAGATTGTCGAGCACGCTCGCCGAGCGTTGCCGGATCAGCTTTGCCAGTTCATCGAGATGATCAGGCGTGAACATCGGCGACACGGTCTTGCGCTGATGGGCGTGCTTGGGCTGGTCCATCGCGATGAAGCTCGGATAATCATAGCCCGGCGGCACGTCGCGGATCGAGATGCCGCCCAGCGTCGAGTCGGAGGAGAAGACGCCGTGGCTGGTGTCGACATGCATGATGTCGTTGTACTTCACGACCGACCAGTACGGCTCGATCGGCGAGTTGGTGCAGTAATGCACCGGCTCTTCCTTGCGCAGCCGCTCGAACCACGGCCACAGGGTGTCGTTCTGGAACAGTTTTGGCGCGCCGGGATGGAAATCCTGCAGCGGCGTGGCATAGGCTTCCTCGCGCGCCTGGCGCAGCTGCTCGGCCCGGTCGGCGCGGAAGGCGGTCTGGACGTTCATCGCAATTAGCTCCGGTGGCGGTTCTTACCTCTCCCGCTTGCGGCGGTCGAGACGAGCGAAGCTCGCTCTTAGGTCGCATCGCATCAAAGATGCGATGCGGGTGGGGGCTCTCTCCACGCGAAGACTGCCTCTGTGGTGGTACCCCCACCCCAGCCCTCCCCCGCAAGCGGGAGAGGGAGCACAGTCCCATCGTGGATGCGGTTCAAATACAACTCGCTACTTGTTTGCGATCGCGCCTCACGCGGCAATGCGCACCGGCAGCGTCTCGTAGCCCTTGATGAAGCTGGAATACACCCGTTCGGGCTCGCTCACCACCTCGATGGTGTCGAACCGCTTGAGGATTTCTTCCCAGATGATCTTGAGCTGCAACTCGGCGAGCCGCAGGCCGACGCAACGGTGGATGCCGAAGCCGAACGAGATGTGGGTGCGCGCCCGCGCCCGCTCGATGTCGAACTCGTAGGGCCGTTCGATCGCCTCTTCGTCGCGGTTGCCGGAGACGTACCACATCACGACCTTGTCGCCCTTCTTGATCTGGCGTCCGCGGAACTCGAAATCGGCCAATGCCGTGCGGCGCATATGGGCGAGCGGCGTCTGCCAGCGGATCACCTCGGGCACGAAGCTGTCGATCAGCGCCGGGTTCTCTCTCAGCTTGCGGTACTGGTCCGGATGCTTGGCGAGCGCATAGATGCTGCCGGACAGCGTGTTGCGCGTGGTGTCGTTGCCGCCGACGATCAAGAGGATCAGATTGCCGAGGAAATTTTTCGGGTCCATGTCGCGGGTGGCGTCGCTATGCGCCATCATTGACAGCAGGTCGCTCTTCGGCGGCTGGTTGATGCGGTCTTTCCACAGCCGCGCGAAATAGCTGGCGCATTCCATCAGCTCGGCCTGCCGCTCATCCTCCGTGGCCACGAGCCCGCCGACGCCGGGCAGGGTGGTCGCGACGTCGGACCAGCGCGTCAGCTTGCGGCGGTCTTCCCAGGGAAAGTCGAACAGCACCGCGAGCATTTGCGTGGTTAGTTCGATCGAGACCTTGTCGACCCAGTCGAACACCTCGCCGCGCGGGAGATTGTCGAGGCATTCGGTCGAGCGCGTGCGGATATTAAGTGCAAGTTGGTCAAGGTGTGTCGGCGTGAACATCGGCGCCACGGTCTTGCGCTGCGCCGAATGGCGCGGCTGATCCATCGCGATAAAGCTCTCGCGGCGCAGATCTGTCGGAACGTCGCGGATGGTGATGCCGCCGAGCGAGGCGGCAGACGAGAACACCGAATGGTTGGTCTCGATGTCCATGATGTCGTTGTATTTGGTGATCGACCAGTACGGCCCGAACATCGAGTCCTTGCAGTAGTGCACCGGGTCTTCGCGGCGCAGCCGGTCGAAATACGGCCAGAAAGAATCGGTCTTGAACAATTCAGGGTGGCCGGGATCGTAATCCGACAGCGGGATCGCATTGGCGCGCTCGCGCGCTGCGTCGAGGTTGGTGTCTTTGACGAGATCGATGGTCCCGTGCATGGGCGGCTCCTCAAAAGTCCCTCGGCCGGGGCATGGCCGGCGCGGTGATGTTTTATCGAATTACATTCCCATTCGCGGCTTTGCGCAAGGGTCCTCAAAGGGTCCTCAAAGGGTCCTCAGCACGCATTTGACCGCATCATTGTGGCGCCGGGAAGGGTCGGTTCCGGACGGTTTCCCAGTGACAGGCCAGGGATCGGGAGTAAGTCTGTTTGAAACAGCGTTTAATTTGGCCAAAAGCGGCGCACGGGCTCAATCACCGGCTGCATCTTGAGAGGCGCGAGCCGCTAGGCTATGTCTCTCGCTCAGGCTTTATTGCCAAGCTTCGCCCTGGGGTTGATTGCCGTGAATGAGTGGTGGGTGTCGGTCGGCTCGCCGCCTCCAATTCCAGACGGGCCGCAGCCGCCGGCTGTCGAAAAGTGGTGGGCGCCGATCGACGCGCCTCTTGAATCACCGACGGCGCCAGGCCTGATGTTCTCCGGCCCGCGCCGCGATTTCCTTGGGCTGGTCGCCCGTGGCGCCGCGCTTGAACTCATCACCGTCGGCTTCTACCGCTTCTGGCTCGCCACCGACATCAGGCGGCATCTCTGGACCAATACCCAGGTGGATGGCGACGCCGCGGAATACACCGGCCGTGGCAAGGAGCTGCTGGTCGGATTCCTGTTCGCGCTCGCGATCATGGTGCCGATCTATGTCGGCTATTTTCTCATCGGCATCGAGGTCGAGCGCCTCAAGGCGCTGGCCAGCATTCCGCTGTTCGTCTTTTTCTATGTGTTCGGGCAGTTTGCGATCTACCGGGCGCGACGCTATCGCCTGCACGCACAGTGTGGCGCGGCGTCCGGTTCTGGATGGACGGCTCCGGCTGGGCCTACGCGGCGCGGTCCTCGCTGTGGACGGTGCTGACGATCCTCACGCTCGGGCTCACCTTGCCGTGGCGCGCCGCGGCGCTCGAGCGCTACAAGATGCGCCACTGCCACTATGGCGAATTGCAAGGCGGCTTCGACGGCCGCGGCTGGGAGTTTTTCAAGCGCGGCTGGTGGCTATGGCTGCTGGTGGGGTGCCTCTTGTTTGGTCCTCCATCATTCAACGATATTCTGCGTTTGGCGGACAGGCCGCCTTTACCGAAGTCCGTCATTGACGCCATTCCCTTCTACTACATCGTTGTCTCGCTGGCCGTCCCGTTCATCTACGCGGTCTTCAAATCGATCGAGTGGCGCTGGTGGATCGCGGGACTTCATTTCGGGCAGGTGCGCTTCACGTCGACGCTGCAATATGGCGCGCTGGCAGGCCTGTACTGGAAGGTCATCGGCTGGCTCCTGCTATTCAGCGTCGTGTTTGCCGCTAACCTTTTCGTCGGCGCCTGGTCGATCGCAACCATCGGCAAGTTGTCCATGGCCAGCCTGGTCAGTGGCGGCCTCAGGGGAAATGTTGCGATGATCCTAGTGGCAGCGACCGGCTATTTGATGTTCATCCTTGCGATGAACGTGGTGCTGCGAATTTACCTGATGCGCGACCTGTGGGCACGGATCGCCGCATCGACCCGCATTCACAACATCGCCGCCGCCGACAACGTCGCCTCACGCGGCGATCTTGCAAGCGCACTCGGCGAAGGCTTCGCCGACAGTCTCGACGTGGTCGGATTCTAGCAGCCTGTGACCGGGGCACGAGTGCCAGCGCGCAGCTGCTCTAACGACCCACCGCCCCCCTCATTTGCCCATTCCCGGCAAGCCCCCGTTAATGCAAAGCCCTGGCAGCCTCCCGAAAACCGCACCTACAACCTCGACGTTCTGTGAAACCTGGGTCACACTTGCTGCGACAAATCTGTGGTCTTGATCCGCAGAGATTGCCGCCGTTTGGGAGTTGATCCGTGAATGACTTGAGCTGGACCCCGCCGGGGCCACCGCTACCACCGTCTGGGCCGCCGCCGATGCCGGTGGCATTCTCCGGGAATCGCAAGGAGTTCTTCCACCTGATCGCGCGTGGGGCCGGGCTCGAGCTCGTCACCGTCGGCTTCTACCGGTTCTGGCTCGCGACCGACACCCGCCGCCACCTCTGGTCGAACACGTTGGTCGACGGCGATGGCGCCGAATATACCGGCCGCGGCAAGGAGCTCTTGATCGGCTTCCTGATCGCGCTCGCGATCCTGGTGCCGGTCTATCTCGCCTATTTCCTCGTCGGCCTCGAAGCGGAGCGCGCCAAGGCCTTCGCCTCGCTGCCGCTGGTCGCCTTCTTCTACGTGTTCGGGCAGTTCGCGATCTACCGCGCGCGGCGTTATCGCCTGACCCGCACGGTGTGGCGTGGCGTCCGGTTCTGGATGAGCGGCTCGGGCTGGCTCTACGCCTTGCAGGCCGCGTTGTGGACCCTCGCGGTCGCGATCACGCTCGGCCTGGCATTGCCGTGGCGCGAGGCCGCGCTCGAACGCTACAAGATGCGCCATTCCTATTACGGCGACCTGCAAGGCAGCTTCGCGGGGCGCGGCTCTGAGTTGTTCAAACGGGGCTGGTGGCTGTGGCTGCTGATCGTCGGGCCGCTCGCCATATTCATCGCCATCCCCGTGGTAAAATTGCTTCACGGTTCGCCGCCGCTGCTAACCGCCGCAGGCGTCGTTGCGGGTATCGTGTCGTTTCTCATTCCGATCGCCGGGCCATTCCTCTACGGCGCGTTCAAGGCGGTCGAATGGCGCTGGTGGCTCTCCGGTATCCGCTTTGGTGAGGTCCGGCTCGAATCGGGCCTGCGCAAGGGAGCGTTGATCGGCCTCTACTGGAAGGTGATCGGCTGGTGCGTGCTGCTCGGAATCCTGTTCTCGGGCTACATTTTCCTGTGCGCCTATCTGGTCGCGCACATGAGCGGCGAGTCGATGGAGGTGTTCTTCAAGTCGCAGACATTTGCCAAGAGCATTCCGCTGCTGGTGCTGATCGGCGTCGGCTATCTGTCCTATGCGCTTTCGCTCAATGTCGTGATGCGGGTCTATCTGCTGCGCGATCTCTGGGTCCGGGTGCTGTCGTCGACGATCGTGCATGACATCGAGGCGGCGGCCAACGTGACGGCGCGCGGCGAGCTTGCCAATGCGCTCGGCGAAGGCTTTGCCGACGGCCTCGACGTCGCGGGCTTCTAGAGCATGGAGACCGATCCCAGCGAAGCGACCTCTGCCGCGCCGTCTCCGCCGCGAGGCGTCTATTTTGACGGCATGTCGAGCAAGCGGCGCGTCGTCGCGCTCACGCTTTCGGACACGCTTCAGATCATTGAAGACGGCGAGATGCTCGCAGGCTGGGCCTATGGCGACATCCGCCGCGCCGACAGTCCACCGGGCCTGTTGCGGCTGAGCTGCCTGACTGCGCCGGCGCTGGCGCGGCTCGAGGTCCGCGATCCGCAGCTTGGCTCCGACATCGTTGCGCGCTGCGGCCAGCTGGAGGAGAATCTTCCGAACCGCCGGGGCGTCGCGGCGATCGTCGGCTGGTCGCTCGCGGCAGCCGTGTCGATCGTGCTGGTGGTGCTGTTCGGCGTGCCGCTCGCCGCCGACCGGTTGACGCCGCTGGTGCCCGACAGCTTCGAGCGGCGGCTCGGCGACGTCGCCGACGCGCAGGTCAAGGTGATCTTCAACGCCAAGCGCTGCGACGATGCGAAAGGACAAGCCGCGTTCGAGAAGCTGGTCGGCGCGCTCAGGCAATCCGCCGGGCTCGACAATTCGGTGCAGTCGGGCGTGCTGGCGACGCCGATCCCGAATGCCTTCGCGCTGCCCGGCGGCAAGGTCTATTTGTTCGACGGACTGCTGGCGAAGGCCGAAAACCCCGACGAGATCGCCGGCGTGCTGGCCCACGAGCTCGGCCATCTCCGCCACCGCGACAGCATGCGCGAGCTGATCCACAATGGCGGCACCTCATTCCTGATCGGGCTCTTGTTCGGCGACATCACCGGTTCCGGCGCGCTGGTCTTCACCTCGCGCACGCTGGTGACGTCGTCCTATTCGCGCGACGCCGAGACCAACGCCGATACGTTCGCGATCGAGACCATGCACAGGCTCGGCCGGCCGGCGAAGCCGATGGGCGACCTGATATTCCGCGTCACCGGCAAGGAGGGCGGCCACGGGCTTTCGATCGTCTCCAGCCATCCGTTGACCGAGGACCGCCTCGCGCGCATGAGCAAGGCCGACGGCGCAATCACCGGAGCGCCGCTGCTGTCGCCGACCGAATGGCAGGCGCTGAAGGGGATCTGCGGATCCGGCAAAATCTGATCGCGTAAGCCTTGTTTTGACGCGTTTTCTTCACGGGAACCGGTATCCACTTCGCTCGAAAACGCTCTGTTAAGCGACACAGATGCCGGGCACCGCGATCCTCTGGAACAGATGCGGGGACGCCACCGCGGACGCGGGATAGGCGGAGATTTTCGCGCGGAATTCCGGATGCGTGAACGCCGCCCGGAAATCGGCGGTGCTCTGCCAGACCGCATAGTTCAGATAGGTCGGATTGTCGCCGATCGCGCGGTGTAATTGGGTCGAGATGAAGCCCGGTTGCCGCTTCATGAAGGCGGCGTCGTCCTGCCAGACTTTCAGGAAGGCCTGCTCGTCGGCCGCCTCGAGCGTGAAGAGGTTCACCAGCACGACAGGGCCGGTCTCGATCCCGATCTGGCGTTCGATCGGGAAGGCGGGGTCGAGGGGGCGCAACTGCGGCATGACAGTGCTCCGTTCAGCTTGGTTGTATGATGTCAATATGGTATGTTTATGCATATATAATTGACACCATGATGTCAATTTCAAATAATGGTGACATATGTCCAGGACCCGACGAACGCCGGCCGGCGATGCCCTGACCGGCCTCGTGCTCGACCTGTTCCGGCTCAACAGCCGGCTCCTGACCGCGGGCGACCGCCTGGTGGCCGGGCTCGGGCTGACCAGCGCCCGCTGGCAGGTCCTCGGCGCCATCGTGGAGGCGGAACGCCCGCAGCCGGTGGCGTGGCTGGCCCGCGATCTCGGCGCCAACCGCCAGAATGTGCAGCGGATCGTCAATGACCTGCACAGGGAAGGATTGGTGGCCTTCGAGACCAACCCGCATCACCGGCGGGCGCAACTGGTGGTTCTCACCGAGACGGGAGGCCGTGCCCTCGACGCCGCGATGGCCTTGCAGGTCCCCTGGGTCAACGGCCTCTCGGACGGGCTCGCGGTCAAGGACCTGGAAACGGTCCATCGGGTGATCGTGGCGCTGCGGACCAAGCTGGAGGGCGACGACGACAGCGAGGAGCCGGCATGAAGGCTTGGCGCGGCCCTAGCGCTTGTTCTCAAAGATGAATGCGGCCTTGAACAGCGCCTCGGTCTCGTTGCGAACCTCGATGGCAACATCCTGCCGCTCGTCGAGCGGCGGCAGGTCCTTGGCGAGGCCGACCAGCGATTGCGCGGCTTCGATCTCGGCCGCGCTCTGATCGGACAGCTCGAGTCCCTGTTCATCCGGGTAGAGGTCTGGCCCGCTTCTGATGTCGAAATAGTAGCGCGTCATAGCGGCCTCACCATCGCAGGCGGGAGCGCATTGTCTCTCAGCCACCGACGCCTGTGGAACCGCAGCCGATGATGCCTATCAACTCCGATATCCTCTCTCGGTTCAAGACCGAACTTGTCCGAACTTGGGCGCTCTGAACCGGCCTGGGCCGCAGATATGGTGTGCGGTTGCCGAAACTCACCTTGCGTCTGCGAAATAAGTATATAGCTTGGCGGAGTTCGATTGGCCTTGAGCCTTGTAGATCGGTCGTAGCGACCCTTTTTCAAAGACATTGTCGGACTAAAAACAGCGAAGTCGTGCGCTCGCGCGGTGGCAGCGCGTAACACTTCGCCTTATGTCAACCGCTCGGAGCAAACGATTGCAGGTACTTGTCCGCGACAACAATATCGACCAGGCGCTCCGCGTTCTGAAGAAGAAGATGCAGCGCGAGGGCGTCTTCCGCGAAATGAAGCGGCGCAGCGCCTACGAAAAGCCGTCGGAAAAGAAGACGCGCGAAAAAGCCGAAGCGGTGCGTCGCGCCCGAAAGCTGGCTCGCAAGCAGGCCATCAGGGAAGGCTTGATCCCGGCGCCTCCGAAAAAGGAGCTTCCGGCGCGCAAGCAGCCATTGCCTGCGGTCCCCGGCAGCGAACGCCCGGCCAGATCAGTCTGATTTCAGGGCGCCGTCTGCCGTTAGGCAGCGCGGCGTCCCTCGTCTCCAGTCATCCGCGCACCGATCGAAAGTCCGTCAGGGCGATGCTGCTGAAGAACGCCGTCCGGGCCCGAAGCTCAGGCGTTATTCGCGGTCCGCATTGATGTGGCGGGAAGCACCCCCATGCACTGCTGCACCTCGCCCGGTACGTGATAGGTGCGCATGATGGCGCGGCTGTCGCGCAGGCCACACGCCTCGCGTTGCACCACGAACATCCAGAGCGCGTGGCCGGCCTCCATCACCAGGGCGCGTCGTGCCTCTCGCGCTGATGCCGTCGCGCCGGAGCGCGAATCAGCGGCATCGAACTCCCGCAGCTTCGCGAGCGCCGTCTCCAGCGCGCGTCCCATCCGTCCGAAAGCTGCGGCTTTCTCCTGGGCGATCTCATAGGCGAGAACGTCGACCGGAGCGTGATGAAGACGAAAATCGCGGGACATCGGCAGTCACACAGATCGAATGCGCAACAATGTGGGCCATTGTTTTGGCTCCGTCGAGCGATTGTCAAGTGATCCGCTCTTGACACTTGTCCAAGGCTTGGCGCCGGTTCTTGCCTCGTTTTGAACCATCCGGACCATTTTAAGTTGTGCCGAATAGCCAACATGATAACATGTGAAGCATCACCGCTTTGACCGGTGACTGGCAATGCTCCCACCCTGGCTAGTGATGGCAGGAATGGACGGTTCCAATCCCACGACGGCTCCGTATCGATTCCGAATTTTGGCCAATGGAGTCGAAACGCACCGAGCGGATACCATCGCCGCCGGCGATCCGGACGAGCTTTGGCATGAAGCCGCGATGTCGGCGTGCGACATGATTCGCAACATGTATGGGCGAATCCAACCGGGCCTCGACTGGCGTCTCGAAGTCACCGACCGCTCCGGAAAAGTGATTAGCCTGTTTTCGTTTAAAGCGGAGATGCCGTAAGGGGAATGCTAATCGCGGCGTCCGTTGAGCAGCCGCTCGTAATGCAGCTTGACGGTGCCGTAACATTCGCACGCGCTCTCCCGCAAACCATCGGCGTCGAGAATCTGAATCTTGCCCCGGGCATATTTGATCAGGCCGGCGGCCTGGAGCGTGTGAGCCACGACGGTCACGCTGGTACGCCGGACGCCCAGCATCTCGGCGAGGTATTCTTGCGTGAAATTAAGCGTATCGCCTTCCGACAGGTCCCTGGCGCGCAGAAGCCAACGGCACAGCCTGGCCTCGACCATATGCGTGGCGAAGCATGCCGCGGATTGTTGAGCCTGGGCATACACGGCCTGCTCATGACGAATCAGCAGCGAAAGCAGGTTCGGACTTTGCAGGGCAGCAGACTTCAACGCGTCGATATCGCAAACGATGATGTCGCCATCCAGTTGAACGATGCCACGGCAGACCGCGACCCTGCCATCAAGTGCCGCGGATGCCCCGACAACACCATCCGAGCCGACCATGGCAGCCTCGACCATTTCACCGGTCGAAAGCGTCACCACCAGTGACACAACCGCACCGATCGGAAAGTAGACGTGCTTGATCTTCTGATCGGTCTCGAACAGCACCGAATGCTGCGCAAAGGCCGTTGTTTTTAAATGGGGTTCAAGACGTTCGAAGTCGGCTCGGCCGACCTGCTTCAGCAGAAGGTTCTTCATCATGCGTTCCCGGTGACAGGCGGGAGCGCGGAGAACTCTCAGCTATCGGTGCCCTAGCGGATATCCGATAATCGCGGCACAGTAAGAGCCCTACCGTACATTGCGAGTCTTTATTTCGTTCTGTCCGCTTTGGCAAAAGCGCCAGAGTCAGATCGCTGGCGACCTTTTGCGTTGTCTTCCATCTTGCGTGCATATCCTGCACTGGTGCGCAACGCAGCATGTTGCGCAGGCGAGCATGCGACCGCGCCTCGATCAGCACTGCAGATGTGTGAGCACGCACCCGCGACTACGCGTGCTTTGCCACTTTCCGCGACCGCGCCGGCCCGGCTCCCGCAACCGCCGGCTTGAGATTCCACACCGCCCGCGCGGCAGCGAACGCTTGTGCGATCGCAGGTTCGTGGCGCCGCGTCGCGAGACAGGCGAAGCTGAGGTCGCAACTGATTTTCACCTTGTCGGCGACCACGAAATTGTGCGGACGCGACAGCCGCGGCGCGAGCACGATGTCGCGCGCGAGGCTGAGGCAGATGCCTGATTCGACGAAGTCGATCATCGCTTCTTCCTGATCGGTATAGGCAATGCGCTTGGGCAAGGGGCCGAGCGGTCGGAAGATGTCGTCGAGCAGCCGCCGGTGCCCGGAATGCACCGGTGTCGCGAGCCAGGGCAGATGGGCGAGCTCGGCCCAACCCTTGCCGATCACCCGATTGCTCCAGTCGATCGGCGCGATGACGCGGTAGTCGTAGCTCAACAGCGGCGCCAGCTGATAGCAGCCATCCTCGATGCTGCGCTCGGCGAAGCTGTGGTTCAGGAGCTGGTCCGGCGGCGTCGCATCGACATAATAGCCGACATCGAGCTCACCTCTGCCGATCTGCGCGAGCACGTCGTCGCTGACGCCATGGCGCAGGAACACCTCGGTCCGCTGCGCCGATGTGGCGAGGCTGCGCACGAATGGTCCGAGCCTGGTGAATTCCGGATCGAGGATGGTGCCGACGCGCAGCGTACCGCGCTGCGCTTCCTTCAGCGCTTCCGCCGTCGCCTTGAAATCCGATGCCGCCGCCACCGCTCGGTGCGCCAGCGGCAGCAGTGTAGCGCCGGCCTCGGTGAGCGTGAAGCCGCCGGGGGTGCGGTTGAAAAGCAGCAGGCCGGTGCTCTCCTCGAGTCCCTTCAATTGCAGGCTGACGGCCGGCTGCGTCAGCTTCAGCACCGATGCGGCGCGCGATACGGTGCCTTCGCGGGCGACCGTGATGAAACAACGCAGGGCTTGTGTGCGGGGGAGATCGCTCATTAGGCGGGCTTATAGCACACTTCCGATCCGCGCATCTGTCCGGAACCGTGCGTTAGGGCCGCGGTCTGGAGCGGGCAAAGCCTGCAGTTGTCGTCAGGCCGGCCGCCACGCGATAACGCCTTCGGTGCGTGCGCGAACCTCCGGCGAGGCGAGGCACGTTGCAACCGCCTCATAGCCGGGCGCGCCGGGGACCGGCGTGACGGAGATCGGCGGGCTGTGATTGGCGGGACACAGGATGACCGCCTCGTCATCACCGACAGCATCGAGGTCGAGGATTGCGCTGGAGCGGGTGAGGAAGAACAGCGGCCGCGCACGCGGCCCGCGACGGCGCAGGCTAGCGATCAAGGCCTCCTGGGTCGCCGTATCAAGCCCCTGTTCCAGCATGTCGACCACAAGGATCGCGGGGCCATCCGCCTCCAGCGCCGCGAGCAGCGCGATCAGCGCCGGTGATTCTGCGGCGCCGTCGGCCATGAGCGCGGCCAGGCTCTCGTCGACCCGCGCCTTCAAGACCGGCTCGGCATCGAGGCGCGCGCGAGCGGCCGCACCGCCGTCCGCGGCGCGCTCCAATCCGACGAAGGCGGCATCGGGCAGAGTTTCGGCGAGGCGCTGCGCGAGCCGCGTCTTGCCGCTGCCGAGCGGCCCGACGATGTAAGTCAGCAACCTGATGTCGCGCAGCTCGAAGCGCTCGCCGCCCCAAGGCCACGGCAGATCGAACGCGACGCTGACGGCCGGCCGCGTCCTGACTGCGCCGATAATGTCGCGCGCTGCCGGCAGCTTGCCACGGCCGAGGTCGGTGCGCAGGCGGCGGATTTTTGCGATGCTGTCGCCGGACTGACGGATGCGTTCTTCGAGCGCGCTCTCATGCGCGGCCAGCACGCGGGCGAGGATGTCGGCATCGCCGCGAAGGATCCGCGCCACTTCACCAAGGCTGAGGCCGAGCGCGCGCAGCTCGACAATCTCGACGCCGCGGGCCATCTCGGCCGGACCATAAGCGCGCCATCCCGCCGGCGTGCGGACCGGTGCGATCAGGCCGCGCTCTTCGTAGAGACGCAGCGCTTTCGCGGATATGCCGAGCTGCCTCGCAGCTTCGGACGGGCTCAAGAATCTTGCGGCAGCATTCATCGAATCACCTCGCATCGTCTGACCGCTCCCTCTATGGAGGCGGCCCCAGGGGCAAGGTCAAGCCGCTCCGCCCGCTTTCGTGCGCACAACGGATTCCATGTCCGAAAGCGCCAACAACGGACATCGTCGGACTGGCTCACGTGGTCCGTTTCGTGCCAGGATTCTGGGGCAGCAGGTGAACAGGAAAACAGGATCACGAGCATGACGGTTCTTCGAATCGCCGCATTTTCGGACGGCAATCAAGGGGGTAATCCTGCCGGGGTTTGGATCGGAGAGGATTTGCCGCCTGCCGCGGAGATGCAAGCGATCGCAGCGGACGTCGGGTTTTCGGAAACGGCCTTCGCGGCTCCCGTGGGTGGTGCATGGCGCGTTCGGTATTTCTCGCCGCTATGTGAAGTGCCGTTTTGTGGACACGCCACCATCGCTCTGGGGGCAGCTCTTGCACTTCAACGCGGCGACCAGACTTTTGAACTGAGGCTGAATAGCGCGGATATCTCGGTCGCCGGCCGCCGCGACGGCCAAACAATTGCAGCCGCGCTTCAATCACCGCCGACACGTAGCGCACCCATCGATCCCCTGCTGCAGGCGGATTTGCTGCAACTTCTCGATTATTCCATCGACGATCTCGACTTGAATATTCCGCCCGCAAGGATTCACGGCGGAGCCGACCACGTCGTCCTGGCCCTGAAAACGCGCAACGCGCTTGCTCGCATGAGCTATGACCTCAAGCGCGGCCGAGATCTCATGGAAAAAGCCGGATTGGTTACGATCGCGCTTGTTACGGCAGCGAACCCGCAATTGTTCCATGTCCGCAATGCGTTTGCAGTCGGAGGCGTACTGGAGGACCCGGCAACCGGTGCGGCCGCCGCTGCGTTTGCCGGCTACTTGCGCGATATCGGTTGGCCGCACGGGGGCGTCATTGATATTGTTCAAGGTGAAGACATGGGAATGCGATCGCTTATCCGTGCGGAGATGAGCGGGATTGCGGGCAGTTCAATAAGGGTATCAGGGACGGCGCGCCTCATGACCGACGCATGATGTCTCGTTTCGCGGGCCAAGGCAGCCCGGCCTCTCCGCCGCTACATGGCCGAGAGGCAGGGCCTCGCGTCGGCACATCGGAGGTAGGCGCCGGCCCCTGGCACTGAGTTGTCCGACTGGGCGGATTCAACCGGTCAAGCCGGGCGACGACACCGCGTGTTTGGCTGTTCGACAATTCAGTCGGAATTCTCGCCCGCCACTGCGAGCCAACGGGTCGCGCGAATGCATGCCCGACGACAGGCCCCTCACTCCAGCTGATTCACCTGCTTCACCCACACCCGCACATCGGTGAGCACGTCGGGCAGTACGGCCTTGACCTCCTGCACGGTCATGCCGGCCTTGATGCGGGGGTCGTAGAGCAGGTTGAGCAGATACTGGTCGTAGACGTCGAAAAAGCCCATCGAGACGCTGTCGTTGAACATGGTCCACGGCACGCTCGCGGTGTCGTTGATCGGGCCGAGCGACTGCAGCAGCTCTTCATAGGCGCAGTCGAGAAAGACGAAATCGCCGTTGTCGACGGTGAGGATCACGTCGGAATGCTCGATCTCGTAGCTGTCGTTCTTGCGGAATCCGGACAGGCATTGCGGGTCGAGCGAAGAGCGGATCTCCTTGGCGCGCTCGCGGCCATAGAAGGTCGCGATGGTGCGGTTGAGGTCGTGGTCGCGCACCATCTTGACCCGCACATTGGCGGCCTCGCTGTCCTCGGTCATCGCGATATCGAGATGCTTGATCCTGGTGCCGATGTCGGCGACGACCTTCGCAAGCTGGGCCTTGCGGTCGGCGCGGTTGCCGTCGGCGAAAACGCGCACCGGGCTGTCGTATTTGCGGATGCGGTCGACGCGACCGGCGAGATGATATTCGGCGCCGAACGCGGTCTTCAGGAAGCCGTCGACGATCTCGCTGTCGGTGAAGACCTTCTTCTCGGTGCGCTGGCGCGCGGCGATCGCCGGAATCTCGACAGCGACCGCTGGTGCGATGGCATCGGCCAGCATAGCAACAAGGGTAGCGGCAAGCGCCACGGCGAGACGAGGCAGGATCTGAGATCGGTGTCGGCGCATTCAGACAACGCTGCCGCAAGGCTTGCAGCAGCGCAAGGCCATATCAGCCGGCGCGCCGGCGCGCCCTTGAGACCGACGCGATCAGTTCTTCACGACAACGGTGGCGCCGACCGAGACGCGATCGTAGAGGTCCTTGACGTCGTCATTGGTCATGCGGAAGCAGCCCGACGAGACCGCCTGGCCGATCGTCTCGGGCTCGTTCGAGCCGTGGATGCGATACAGCGTCGAGCCGAGATACATTGCGCGCGCGCCGAGCGGGTTCTCGATGCCGCCGGCCATGTGGCGCGGGAGATCGGGGCGGCGGCGCAGCATGTCCGACGGCGGCGTCCACGACGGCCATTCCTTCTTGGCGGTGATGCGGTGGGTTCCGCCCCAGCGGAAACCGTCGCGGCCGACGCCGATGCCGTAGCGCAGCGCCTGGCCGCCCGGCAGCACCAGATAGAGCCGGCGTTCGGCGGTGTTCACGACGATGGTGCCGGGGGCATATTCGGTCGCGTAGTTGACCGTGGTGCGCGGGATCGTGCTCGCGCCGCTGCCGAAGAAGTTCGGTCCACCGCCCATGATGTCGCGGGTGTCGCCAAAACCTTCGGCCTGAACCTGGCTGGCGCCTGCCAGCAAGGTGAGCGCGGTAAACATCAGGGCAATCGGTCGCATCGTTATCGTCCTCGGCGAACCATCAAGTATCTACCAGAGAGGCCACAATTGCCGGCCTTTCGCAAGCGACGAAGCCGTGACATCAGGCACTTTCAGACAACACGGTTTAAAAGGCAACAGACCGTAAGCGATACCAGCATTGCCCGGCTAAACCTTTGACGAAGTGGACGAACAATGGTTGATCTGAGCCCGATCTCAAGAACATCTCTGAAGGGAGCGAGAGCATGAATGGTGCGGAAAGCCTGGTGCGGACGTTGGTCGCAGGCGGCGTCGATGTCTGCTTCACCAATCCGGGCACCTCGGAGATGCATTTCGTCGCCGCGCTGGACAAGGTCCCGGGCATGCGTTGCGTGCTCGGCCTGTTCGAGGGCGTGGTGACGGGGGCGGCCGACGGTTATTTCCGCATGAAGGGCACGCCAGCTTCGACGCTGCTGCATCTCGGGCCCGGCCTCGCCAATGGTCTCGCCAATCTGCACAACGCCAAGAAGGCTAATTCCGGCGTCGTCAACATCGTCGGCCAGCACGCGACCTATCACATCGAATACAACGCGCCGCTGACCTCCGATATCGAGGGCCTGGCACGGCCGATGTCGGCCTGGGTGCGGACCTCGCCGGATGCGAAATCGGTCGCCGGGGACGGCGCCGCCGCGATCGCCGCCGCCAGCGGTTCGCCGCCGCAGATTGCGACCTTGATCCTGCCCGCCGACACCGCGTGGAACGAGGCCGACGGCGTGGCGCAGGTGCCGGTGGGCTCCCAGCGTGAGAGCTACTCTCCGCAGGCCGTCGAGAATACCGCGAAGCTGCTGCGCAGCGGCGAACCGGTCTTGCTGCTGATGACCGGCAGCGCGGTGACCGAGCAGGGACTGGCGCTGGCGGCGCAGATCGCCGGCAAGACCGGCTGCAAGGTGATGGGTCCGCTGGCCAGCCCGAGGATGGCGCGCGGACGCGGGCGGTTTTCGATCGACCGGGTGCCTTACGTGATTGAGCTGGCGCAGGCGTCGCTGAAGGGCTTTCGGCACATCGTTCTGCTCGAAGCCAACGAACCCGTGGCGTTTTTTGCCTATCCGAACAAGCCGAGCCTGCTGAAGCCGGAAGGTTGCGAGATCCATCGCATGACCGCAAGCGGGGAGAACTCGGTGGCGGCGCTGGAGGCGCTGGCCTCGGCGGTCGGCGCAAAGCCTTTCGATGTGAAGCCGCAAGCGGCGGTCGAACTGGTCAAGCCGACCGGTGCCTTGAACCATGCGTCGATCGCACAGGCGATCGCCGTGGCGATTCCCGACAACGCCATCCTGGTCGACGAATCCATCACGACCGGGCGCGGCTTCTTTCCGGTGATGGCGGGCGCCGCCCCGCACGACTGGATTCAGAATCTGGGCGGCTCGATCGGCTACTCGACTCCGGTCGCGACCGGTGCGGCGGTGGCCTGTCCGGACCGCAAGGTGATCTGCATGGTCGGCGACGGCAGTGCGATGTACACGATCCAGTCGCTGTGGACCCAGGCGCGCGAAGGGCTCAACGTCCTCACCATCGTGTTCGCCAACCGGATCTACCAGATCCTGCGCGGCGAGTTCGATGGCGTCGGCGCCGGCGAGCCGGGCAAGCGCGCGCAGGACATGCTGAAGATCGATCGCCCGACGCTCGACTTCGTCGCGCTCGCCAAGGGCATGGGCGTGCCGGCCCGCGCCGTGACGACCGCCGACGAGTTCAACAAGGCGCTGGCGGACGCCATCGCCGAGCCCGGACCGCGGCTGATCGAAGTGCAGATGTAGGAGCATGATCCGGAAAAGTGGGAACCGGTTTTCCCCTGCGACAAACGCGAAGCGTTTGTGCTGAGATCATGCTCAACTAAAAGGTTCCAATAGCCGCGGCGGCGGCGCTGTCAGTCGGAGATGTCATGCAGACCGAACTGAACAAGGTGATCGCCGCGCTGCAGGAGTTTTACGCGCAGGAGAGTTTCCTGCTGGAACGCGATCTGGGCGAGCGGACACTCACCCACCGTCTTGCGGTCTATGTCGAGCGGCAGTTTTCCGGCTGGCAGGTCGATTGCAACTACGACCGGCTGGGCGACCGCACGCTGCGGCTGCCGCACGGATCTGTTGTCTCGACCGACGACCATCTCGGCAAGTCGATCTATCCCGACATCGTGGTGCATCAGCGCGACATTCCCAACAATCTGCTCGCCATCGAAGTCCGCAGGGACAACAACCACCAGCCGATCGAGCATGATCAGCACAAGCTGCGGGCGCTGACCGACCCGCATGTCTGGTTCGCCTTCGCGACCGGCGTGCTGGTGACGCTGGGACGCAACCGGGTGAGCTCATCCGAGGTCTATGTCGGCGGCGGCATCGCGCGACCGGCCTCGCTCTGGTTTGCCGAGCGGCTGCGCGTCAGCGGATTGATGGAGACGCGGGACGATGGCGCTCAGCATTAAGTTCAATGCGCGAGTCTGCCGTGATAGCCCGTTTGGATCATGCGCCGCCGTCGCCTCCGCGCCACAACTGAAGGCGCGGCAGGTGGAGCAATTAAAGGGGCTGGTGGTCATTTTTAAGAACGATCGAATAGCGGTGAGATCACCGGTTCCGCTTCTCTTTCGCTCCCCCTTCCGCACTTCAATTCAAGAGCCCGTTCTTCAACGGCCCGGCACTCGCCGGCGACGTCGCGGGCCAGAACGGCAAGAGGCCGCCCAACGGGCGGCCTGTCGCGTGATCGTCGAACGTTCGACGGCTCTTCTTTATTGCTTGGTCGCCTCGTCGCCGGATTTCGTGCTCGACTTCTTGGCCGCTTTCTTCGCCTTCTTCGGCGCCATCTTGGTCGTATCGCTCTTGGCTGCCGTGTCACTGCTTGGTGCAGCGGGTGCTGCGGCCTTGTCCTGCGCGAATGCGCTGGACGACACAAAGGCGAGGGCAGTGGCGGCGAGGATCAGAGTTCGCATCGGATGGTTCTCCCATTTTCTTTCCGGCGCGCCTCAACGGGACAGAATGTCGCAGGTTCCGCTTTCACTGATCAGGTGTCCGTGATCAGCGGGTCGTCGTCAGAATGCGTGGAACCGGGAACTTCGATCGGCGTTGTGCTGATGGGCAGGATTTCCGAGGAGACGCGCCATGCGCTGGCGATCGATGACGGAAACGACCGACGCGATGCTCGACACCGCTCCCGACGACGCCTTCTACGCCGCCGGATGGACCATCAGCGGGGTGGCGACGCTCGCGACCATCGTCGCGGTCTGGATGTTCGGGATCTGAGGGAACTCGCTTCCGGAGCGCCCGCGTTCGATTGGCGGCCGGTAGGCCGCCCGTCGGCGGGTTCACTTCCGCAGAATAACGATCGCTTCGCGATAGAGCTGCGAGAAAGAGATCACGAGCGCGCTCGACAGCAGGAAGGTCGAGATGCTGTCGTAATCGGCTGCGGTCGGCCAGGAGAATTCAAAGTAGGGCGGCATGAATGCCCAGATCACGATCGGAATCGTGATGATAGTGGCAAAAGCCCCGGCAGGCGCGCCGCCGAGCAGGCCCGCAATCAGGATCGCGGGCACGAAGCCTGCGAAATAAAGCTGCATGCCGAAGGTCGCAAACACTTCCTGCATCGCGGTGGTCAATATCACGATCAGCAGCGCCGCGACGAACGTCGACAACGACCACGGCTGCAACCTCAAAATGTAGTCATTGCTCTTGCGCATTCAGTTCCCCCGGCCCCCCGAGTTCCCGGAAGGTAGCCGAGGAGGACCTCAAATAAAAGACCGTAGGACTCCGCGGGTGGGCGCGGATCCAACACGGTCACCGCGCTGCAAAATCGGGCGTCGACGGTCAACTCTCCGCCTTCATTGTCGGCTTATTGCAATGCGGCAGGGTGAGTGTGGGACAAAGCAATGCTGGGACTTCTAATCATTGTCATCGTCTTCGGTATCGGGGTCGGCACGGGATATGGCTGGCGTGAGATGATCTCGCGCCGCCGGCGCAGGATAGCGCGCGGCGATCTTCCGCCAGCCCAGTCGCAACCGCGCGAGCCCGCGCCGTTGGTTGCCGGTGCGGAGCGCACTGACGCCATCAATCTCGAGCGCCTTCTCGTCGCCGCGAATGACGACTTGTCCGGCCGACGCCGGCAGCAGCCGCACGGCAGGCAGCAGGCCGATCAGACAGTCCGGCCCGATGAATTCGACGGCGCCGTCCGCGGCCTCCTCGGCGAACTCAACCGGCGCCCATCCGCGCCGTCAGCGTCACAGCACCATCACCTCTCCCGTGTGAACCACAATCCGTAGGCCTGGCTCACCTGATCAAGCGATGATGGTCGTCTGAAAAATCATGTTATATCAATTGGTTGCGGCCAAATTGGCCCATAGGTGCCATGGCTGGCCTTGCTACATTACGCCCCTCTCCTTGGAACGAGCTCAGGCTGTGGAAGTGACCCGACGTGATTGAACACGATTACGACACGATCATCATCGGCGGAGGTTCCGCCGGAGCGACGTTGGCCGCGCGCCTCAGCGAAGACCCGGCGCATCGCGTTCTGCTGCTCGAGGCCGGGCAGGATCTGCGCACCGCGACCACGCCGGACCACATCCGCATCCCGAACCCGATGCGCGCCATCGGCGATGACGACTTCCGTTGGCCGAAGCTCCTGGCGCGACGCACCGAGCGGCAGCAGCCGCTGCTGCTCTGGCGCGGCCGCGCCATGGGCGGCAGCTCGACAATCAACGGCCAGATCGCGATCCGCGCCGTGCCCGACGACATCGACCGCTGGGCGGCCGAGGGCTGCACCGGCTGGTCTTGGGACGAGATCCTGCCCTATTTCTGCAAGCTCGAAGCCGACAAGAACTTCCCCGACGCGCCCTATCACGGCGATCGCGGTCCGATCCCGGTGTATCGCGCTCCGATCCCGGATTGGGGCGATGTCGACCGTGCCTTGCGCTCATCCGCGCTCACCCTCGGCTACGGCTGGTGTGAGGATCACAACGCGCCGACCGGCACCGGCGTCTCGCCCTACGCCATCAACAGCGAGGCCGGACTTCGGATCTCCACCAATGACGGCTATCTGGAGCCGGCGCGCGGCCGCGCCAACCTTCACATCGTCGGTCATGCCCTGGTCGACACCATCGCCTTCGAGGGCAACCGGCTGCACGCCAGTGGCGTCCAGGTCCGCGTCAACGGCCAATCCTACACGCCCCGCGCGACGCAAGAGGTGATCCTCTGTGCCGGCGCCATCCATTCGCCGGCCATCCTGCAACGCTCCGGCATCGGGCCCACAGCCCTGCTGGAGACGCTCGGCATCCCGATCCGCGCGGACTTGCCGGTGGGCGAGAACCTGCTCGACCATCCGATCGTGAGCGCACTGCTGCATTTGCGCGACGGCAGCCAGGTGAGCACGCCGATGCACCGGCACACCAATTGCTGCCTTCGCTACTCGTCCGGCCTCGCAGGCGCCGGCGACAACGACATGATCATGATCGCAGGCAATCTCGCCCGCTCGCCGCAATCGATGTCTGATGTCACGCTGGGGCGCATCGCGGTCTCCGTCTATCAGGCCTTCAGCCAGGGCCACGTCCGCATCACCACCGTCGACCCCGAGGTCGATCCTGATGTCGAGGAGCGCATGCTGTCCGACCCCAGCGATCTGGTGCGCCTGCGCGACGGCGTCCGCCGCGTGCGCGATATCTGCCTGCAGCCCGGAGTGACCGATATCGCTCACCGCGTCGATTACGGCGCCAGCGGACGCTCGATGGACGAGCCGTTCAGCGACGCCGAACTGGATGACTGGCTGTTTGCCGAGTGCAGCGACGCGCAGCACGCGAGCGGGACCTGCCGCATGGGCGCGCCGGACGACGCGCGCTCGGTCGTCGATCCCGAGTGCCGGGTGATCGGATGCACGGGGTTGCGCGTGATCGACGCCTCGATCATGCCGGAAGTCCCACGCGCCAACACCCATTTGACCACGGTTGCCATCGCCGAGCGCATGGCGGATCGGTTAAGCGGAGCGAGGTAAGGACGCCGATCAGGCGCTGTTGCCCTTCAGCCGTTCGTTGCGCCGGCGCAAGCCTTCCAGGGTGGCGAGCAGGATGACTGACACCGTCGTCAGGATCACCGCCGCCGCCGTGATGGTCGGGCTGATGTTCTCGCGGATGCCGCTGAACATTTCGCGGGGCAAGGTGCGCTGCTCCGGTCCGGCCATGAACAGCACGATGATCACCTCATCGAAGCTGGTCGCAAAGGCGAACAGCGCGCCCGACGCCAGGCCGGGCAGGATCAGCGGCAGGATCACCCGGCGGAAGGCGTAGAGCGGCGAGGCGCCGAGCGAGGCTGCGGCACGCGCCAGGTTCATGTCGAAGCTTTGCAGCGTCGCGCCGACCGTGATCACCACAAAGGGCGTCGCCAGCGCGGTGTGGGCCAGGATCAAACCCAGGTAGCTGCCGGTCAACCCGATCGGGGCAAAGAAGAAGTACAAGCCGACCGCGGTGATGACTCCAGGCACGACCACCGGCGACAGCACGACCGCGAGCACCAGCGGCTTGAACTTGCTCTTCCACTGCGCCAGGCCCAGTGCGGCCAGCGTGCCGAGCACCATGGACAGAACGGTCGCGGCGACGCCGATGATCATGCTGTTCTTCAATGACATCATCCAGCGCGGGGAGCCGATGAAGTCCTCGTACCATCGTAAAGAGAGGCCTGGCAGCGGATAGGTCAGGTAGGAGCCGGAACTGAAGGACAGCGGCATGATCGCCAGGATTGGCGCCATCAGGAAGAAGAACACCAGCGTGGAGGCAACGATCGTCGTGGTCCACGCGATGCGCTGGCTGGGCGTGCGGAGAGCAGGGAGGCCGCTCAATTCTTCATTCCTCCCGTGACTTGCTGGCCGGAGACCAGTTTTCCGTAGACGGCGGCCAGCAGCAGGGTGGCGAGCAGCAGCACCGCACCCAGCGCCGAGGCCAAGCCCCAATTGACCGTTTCGGTTGTGTAGAGGGCGATGAAGTAGCTGATCATTTGATCGGGGGCGCCGCCGACGAGTGCGGGCGTGATGTAGTAGCCAAGCGCCAGGATGAAGACGAGCAGGCATCCCGCCCCGATGCCCGGCAGCGTCTGCGGCAGGTAGATCCGCAGGAAGGCGCTGACGGGCGACGCGCCGAGCGACGCGGCGGCACGCATGTAAGCTGGCGAGATCGCCTTCATGCTGCTGTACAGCGGCAGGATCATGAAGGGCAGCAGAACGTGGGTCATCGCCACATAGACGCCGAAGCGGTTGTAGATCAGGCGCAACGGCTCGTCGATGATGCCGAGCCAGCGCAGGCTGTCGTTCACGACGCCCTCTTTCTGCAATACCACAATCCAGGCGCAGGTCCGCACCAAGAGCGAAGTCCAGAACGGCAGCAACACGAAGATCATCAGCAGGTTCGACCGGCCGGGCGGCAGTGCCGCCAGCAGGTAGGCGACCGGGAAGCCCAGGATCAGGCAGAGCACGGTGACGCCGAAGCTGATGGTGAAGGTGCGGGCGAACAGGTCGCGGTAGATCGCCTGATCCGGCGGGGCTGCGACGATCCCACCATCCACGTTCCGGGTCAGGTCGAGCGCCGCCAGCAGATAGAAGCTGGTCATCGGGCCACTGGCGCCCTTGATCGCCGTCCAGGTGGCGCGTTCACCCCACGCCGGGTTGATCTTGCCCAGCGTCTCCTTGGCCGTGCCCGGCTCCGGCGCGGCCTTCAGGTTGCGCGCGGTGCTGGCCAGGATGGTGCGGAAGCCATTCAGTGCGTAGTTCAGCCGCTTGGATGCGATGGCGACGGTGCCGGCGGCACGCGCGGCCTGGATGTCATCAGCCAGCGCCGCGTAGGCCTTTTCGTCGGGCACGTCCTTGCCGTCCCAGTCGGCCAGCGCAGCCACGGTCTGGGGCAGGACCTTACCCACCTCCCAATCGTCGACCGAGCGCCAGAGCATGCCGGCGATGGGACCCAGGAAAGTGAACAGCAGAAACAGAAGGAGCGGCAGGATCAGCGCCAGTGCCTTGAATTGGTGCGCCCGCTCCGCCCGTTTCAGGCGCCGCTTGAGCGGCACCCCGGTCGGCGCATCGGCGCTGGTCAGGAACGCTTCCGCCATCGGTTGAGCCCTGCGCGCGCTATTTCGCAGCCCACTTGTTGAAGCGCTCGGTCAGGCGGTCGATGTTTTCAAGCCAGAAGATGACGTTGATCTCTACCGCGTTCTTGATGTTATCAGGCGCAGTCGGCAGGTCCTTCAGAACGGCCGGCTGCAGGTGAGCTGCGGCATCCTTGTTCGAGGTACCGTAGGCAATGTTCTCCGACAGCTTGGCCTGGTTCTCGGCCTTGCCGACGAAGTCCAGGAACTTGTAGGCGGCGTCCTTGTTCGGGCTGCCCTTCAGGATCACCCAGCTGTCGATGGTGTAGAGCGCTCCGTTCCAAACCATGCCGAAGTTCTTCTTCTCGCTCTTGTTGGCGGCATCGATGCGGCCGTTGTAGACCGACGTCATCGCCACTTCGCCGGACGCGAGCAGCTGCGGCGGCTGGGCGCCAGCCTTCCACCAGACAATGTCGTTCTTGATGGTGTCCAGCTTCTTGAAGGCGCGCTCGATGCCCTCGTCGGTGGCCAGCACCTTGTAGACGTCCTTCGGCGCGACGCCGTCAGCGATGAGGGCAATCTCCAGCGTGGTCTTTGGACCCTGGCGCAGGCTGCGCTTGCCCGGATACTTCTTGGTGTCGAAGAAGTCGGCCCAGCTCGTCGGCGCGTCCTTCAGCTTGTCCTTGTCGTAGCCGAGCACGAAATCGTACACGATGGCGCCAATGCCGCAGGGATCGACCGCCGCCGGCAGATAAGCGGCCTCGCTGCCGATGTTCGAATAATCGATCTTCTCGAACAGGCCTTCCTCGCAGCCAACCGCCAGTTCGTCGCTCTCGACCTGGACCACATCCCAGGTGGCGGCTCCGCCCTGCACCTTGGCGCGCAGCACGCCGATGCCGCCGTCCCAGGACTCGTCGTTCATCGGACTACCGGCCTTCCTGAACGGCTCGAAATAAACCTTCTTCTGGGCATCCTGGTACGCACCGCCCCACGACACGACGGTGAGGTCACGCGCCTGCGCGGCCGTGGCCAGCGCAATGCCGGCGGTGAACGTCGCGGCGAATCCCAGCGCTATCTTAAGCTTCGGCATCGTCTTGGTTCCTTCTTCATGCGAGTTGCATCTTGGAAATGGATGCGTCCCGGCCCGATCGCTCGGGGGCGGACTGCAGCATTCGATCATACGGGATCAAGGGCCAGGCAATCTTCGGGACGGAAGGTGATGGACACGCTTTGACCATGGCTCAGGCCGCCATGCGCGCCCGGCTGAAGCTTGACCATGAACTCCCCGTTGCCGGCGACCGCGAGCACGGCCAGAGCGTGGTCGCCGAGATAGATGGTGCTGTGCACCGTGGCCCGCAGGCGGTTCGGCCCGTCGCTGGCCTCGTCGTCCATCAGGATGGAGACCCGCTCCGGTCGCACCGACAGCGACGTGGTGGCGCCTGCGCCTGTTACGTTGACCGCCTGTGCCATCACGGAGCCGCCGGAGGCGAGCGCCACGCGGCAATATCCCTGTTCGATATTTTCGACGGTGCCGGCCAGCACGTTGTTCTCGCCGACGAAGTTGGCGACGAAGCTGTTGACCGGGTGCTCGTATAGTGTGCTGGGCTTGTCGATCTGCTGCACGATGCCGTCGTTGAACACGGCAATGCGGTCGGACATGGTGAGCGCCTCACTCTGGTCGTGGGTCACGTAGACGACGGTGATGCCCATGGTCTCGTGCAGTTGCTTGATCTCGAGTTGCATTTGCTCCCGCAGGCGCTTGTCCAGGGCGCCCAGGGGCTCGTCCATCAGCACGAGCTGCGGGTTGAAAACCAGCGCGCGCGCGAGCGCCACGCGCTGCTGCTGGCCGCCGGACAGCTGCCCGGGCCGCCGGTGCGCCAGGTTTTCCAGCTTGATCATGCGTAGCGCCGTCCGCACGCGCTCCTGCGCCTCCGCCTTGTTGACCTTGCGGACGGACAGCGGGAAGGCGACGTTCTCTTCGATCGTCAGGTGCGGAAACAGGGCGTAGTTTTGGAAGACCATGCCGATGTCGCGCTTGTGCGGCGGCATGTTCTTGATGGGCCGGTCAGCGAGGTAGATCTCTCCATGGGTCGGAACCTCAAAGCCCGCCAGCATCATCAGCGTGGTCGTCTTGCCCGAGCCCGAAGGACCCAGCAGGGTGACGAACTCGCCCTTTCCGATGTCGAGGTCGAGGTTCTTCACCACGAGGTGTTCGCCGTCGTAGGTCTTCTGAATGCCGGCAAAGCGCACCAACGCCGGCGCTGATGTGACCATGCCGCCGTCCATACCTTCCTCCCGTCCCGTCGATGAGCTCCAGGTCGGGACTAGCATCAGCGAGGATTTCCAGAAGATGCGGCGTCGACTTTATGACGGTGCACGAGCGCTACGTCCAATACGTGATCAACCCGCAAAGACCATGCGCAACAGCAGGTGGGTCCGCTACAGCGCCGTCAGCTCCTGGTCCAGACTGGCGAGAAACAGCTTAGCACCGTCCGCCGAGAATACCAGCGGCGCACAGCCATACTGCTTCGCGCAAACGCTTCTCGGGAAATTCCATCGACGCTTGGCGCGTCCCGTATGTTGACGCGGAGGCGGGCCGGCCTGGTGAGAGAGCAGATGTTCTTCTCCGGAACCAGCCGAGGCGCATCATGTCATACGCCTCGGCCCGATCGTACCGCAACTAGCGGTCCCACCCCGCGTGCCTGTCGTCCCCGTCAGGTTTGATGCAAGTGAAACTCGATGCACTGTTGCTGTTGCCTCCGGTGTACTTGGCCCATTGAGGGAATGGGCAGAGAGGTCGCGTAAAGGTCACCGTGCCGGCCGGGTTGAGTTTCGAGGCGATCAGGTTCCGCGGCGGGACGCCGTTCTCCACCCAATTGGAGATCGGCGTCAGCAGATCGATGGTGTCGGCACCGGGGCCTCCGCCGCAATGGTTGACGCCGGGCAGGGTGTACAGACGCAAATTGTCTCTGGCTCTATCGCCCACGACTTCCCGAAGGCGCTCGACGAATCGAACCGAGCCGGCGACTGGAACGAGCGCATCCTCGCCGCCGCTCCAGACGATCAGCTTGCCGCCATCGCTGACGTATCGGGCGGCGCCGAACAACGAACCCGTCATGTCGTCAACCCGGCCGAACTGGTTCGAGATGAACGAGAAGTCCCGCTGCAGGTTGAAGCTCGAAATGGTGAAGGCCGGGTTGTTGTAAGCCATGGCCAGAAAGCCTTGGCCGAGCCCCTGGCCGCCTCCGAGCACCGCGCTCAGCCCGCTCACGAGGTTGCCGATGCCGTAAGGCGCTCCGATCACCTCGTGATTGAGCAGCAGATCGCTCTGCAGGGTCTTGACCGCCGTGAGCTCGGTTGGCGTCAGGCATGCCGGCGTATCGACGCCCGCCGGGCACGCCAGCACCGCCGGGTCGAACTGGCACTTGCCTGGATTGGAGATGATGCCGTCGGCAATCCCGTCGAGAGCGTCGCACTTTGCGACTTCCGCGTTGTAGAGCGCCGTCAACTTCGCCGGGAAGGTTGCGAGATTGAAGGAGCCCGTGACGTTGACGACACGTGCCCAGACGGCTGTCAGGCCGGCCATGTCGCCGCCGCCCACGCGCTCGTCCGCATGGCCCCAGACACCGTCACCGCCGATCACGCCGTCGTAGTCTTGCCGGAATTTCGAGGCCGCGACGGACGCGTTCTTGCCGCCGTTCGAGCAACCGTCGAAATACCGATAGCTTGCCGGCCTGCCGTAATAGGCCCGGATCATGGCACGGGCGACGGTGTCGGTGTCGCCGATCGCGGTGTAGGCATATCCGAGAACGAGTTGCTGGTTGCCGGCGAAGGTCGGGCCGGGATACTGCGACGCGCGGTGCCCGCCGTTCGAGGCGCCGATCGCGTAGCCATCAGCAAGCAGATTCACGTTGTACGACGCGGGCGCGTTTTGCGCGATCGTGCCGTCGAAGCCGCCGCCGCCGAGATGCAGATAGCGGCCCTTCCATTTCACCGGCAGCCGCACCTCTATGTCGGTCTGCGGAGCGACGGTGGCGAGCACGTTGCAGTAGGCGGGCGTCGCGCCGGTCGCGGCGACCGCAGTGGCGCTGGTAATTGTCGTGTTCGGGATATTGAGGGACGTAAGACCGGCACAGGGGGTCGTCGCGAAGGCCTGGCTTGCGCCGAGAATGGTTGTCGTCAGCAGCGATCCCGCGAATGCGAGCCTGGTCGGTGCAAAGTGAGCTGAGGTCGCGCGCAGTCCTTGTCTGCTCATTGGTACCCTCCCTGTTTGAATTCGGTCCCCAGCGAGGAGGCCGTTTGTACCGCTAAGATTGACCGTCCGGTCGGTCAATGCAAGGAGTTTTTGCTTGGCGCTGTGGAGAGGCGGCAAGTGTTGCGCGAAGATGAAACGCTTCTGGGGCTGGGCGGCCGCCAAAACGCGGTCGGTCCATAGGCTGCTTCGGTCAGGTCGTGTGCCGGGACTTACCGGTGTTTGATTTGTAAAATCGCCCTTATTGATCTAGATCAGAGATCAATCACAGGCCGATCTGCACACGCCGATTTGGCAGACAACGGAATAGGATATATGGCCCGCTCCCGCGCGAAGGATTACGACGACAAGCGTCGCCTGATCCTGCATCGTTCGGCCCAGCTGTTCGCGGAATCGGGCTACGTCGGAACCTCGATGAACACGGTCGCGGATGCCTGCGGCGTGTCGAAGGCGCTGCTCTATCACTATTATCCGGATAAGGAGGCGATTCTCTTCGACATCCTGTCCGCCCATCTCGAAAAGCTGGTCGCGGCCGTCGAGAAGGCCGACGACGCGACTGCCAATCCCCAGGCGCGGTTGAAGACGATCATATCGACCCTGCTCGAGCAATACCGACACGCCGATGCCGAGCATCAGGTGCAGATCGCCAGCCTTAAGCTGCTGCCGAAGGAAAAGCAGCAGCCCTTGTTGGCGAGGGAAAGGGTTCTCGTCGACATTCTCGCCGCCGCGCTTGCCGCCGCGCGACCAAGTGTGAGCCACAAGCGTGTGCTGAAGCCGCTCACCATGACGGTCTTCGGCATGCTGAACTGGCACTATCTCTGGTTCCGCGAAGGCGGCCCGATGACGCGGGCGGAATATGCTGACTTCGTCACGCGCCTCGTCCTGGCCGGCGCCGCCGACGCTGCTGCGGCGGTCTCGCGATCGAACGGCAAGTCCAAGTCGACGAGCAAAGGTCGGCAGAAAGAGCTGCTTTAGCGGCAGTCTCCCTAAATTAAGTCCGCATCGCGTTCATCGTCAGGAGCTCGTAGGTGGCAGCGGTTTCTCCTGTCCCCGTCGTGATCTCGACGTCCCAGCGGACCTCGCCATATTGCTTGTTGCGCGGAGCCTTTTCTTTCGCGGTCAACCTGACTTTGATGGCCTCTCCGGGCTGGACCGGCTTGAGAAAGCGCAAGGAGTCGAGGCCGTAATTGGCCAACACCGGTCCGTATTCGGGATCGACGAACAGACCGGCGGCGAACGACAGCAGCAGATATCCGTGCGCGACGCGGCCCGGAAAGAAGGGATGTCCCTTGGTCGCTTCCTCGTCCATGTGCGCGTAGAAAGTATCGCCGGTGAAGTGGGCGAAGTGCTCGACGTCGTCCAGGGTGATCGTCCGTTCTTTCGAGATGAAGGTCCGGCCGATATCGAGGTCATCGTAATGATAGCGGAAGGGATGCAGATCGCCCTCGAGCACGGGAGCGCCTTTGGACCAGCGACCAGTCACCCCAGCAAGCATCGCGGGAGATCCCTGCAACGCGGTGCGCTGCATGTAGTGCTGCAGGCTGCGGATGCCGCCGAGCTCCTCGCCGCCGCCGGCTCGGCCCGGACCGCCGTGGACCATTTGCGGAAGTGGCGACCCGTGGCCGGTCTGCTCCGCGGCGCAGTCACGATCGATGAAGACCATACGGCCGTGGAAGCTGCCGATGCCGAATGTGAGTTCGGCGGCGGTGGCTGTGTCGTGGGTATACACCGAGGCGACGAGACTGCCGCCGCCGCGGTTTGCAAGCGCGATGGCGTCGTCCAGGTCGTCGTAGCCCATGACGGTGCAGATCGGGCCGAAGGCCTCGATCTCATGAACGGCGGTCGCAGCTCGCGGATTGGCGCAGTGCAGGAGGATCGGAGGCAGGAAGGCGCCTCGCGAGGCGTCGGCATCGATCGGACGGAAGTGATCGATATCACCGGCCACGAGTTCGGCTTCCGTGCGCAGCTTCACCAGATTTGCCAGCACGTCGTGTCGTTGGGCGAGGCCCACCAGCGGCCCCATTCTGACCGAGGCGAGTTCGGGATTGCCGACGGTCACCTTCGACAGCCGCTCGCGCAGCGCCGCCACGACGGCATCGATATGCGCCGCCGGCGCCAGCGCACGACGAATCGCGGTGCATTTTTGCCCGGCCTTCGCAGTCATTTCCTTCGCCACTTCCTTGACGAACAGGTCGAACTCGGGACTTCCGGGCGCTGCATCCGGCGCGAGAACGGCGGCGTTGAGCGAGTCTCTCTCCGCAATGAACCGGACGGCTTCGCGCGAAATCACCGGATGCCGCTGTAGCTTCTCTGAGGTGTCGGCCGAACCGGTGAAGGAGACCACGTCCTGGCAGGTGAGGTGATCGAACAGGTCTCCGGTCGAGCCGACGACGAACTGCAACGCGCCTTCGGGCAGGATGCCGGATGCGACGATGGTCCGCATCAGCTCATGCGCGACGTAGGACGTGACGGTCGCGGGCTTGGTGACGATTGGAACGCCGGCGAGCAGGGCAGGCGCGAGCTTTTCGAGCAGGCCCCAGCAGGGGAAGTTGAACGCATTGATGTGGACCGCCACGCCGCGGAGCGGCATCACCACATGCTCGCCGGCGAAGGTGCCGCCCTTGGAGAGCACCTCGATGTTCCCGTCGATCAGAAATTTTGAGTTCGGAAGCTCGCGGCGGCCTTTACCGGCATACGCGAACAATGTGCCGATACCGCCGTCGACGTCGATCAAGGCGTCCGTCCGTGTGGCGCCGGCCTGGAACGAAAGCTTGTAAAGCACCTCCTTGTGCGCGGACAGATGCTCGGCAAGCTTCTTCAGCATGGCGGCCCGTTGATGGAAGGTCAGCTTCCGCAAATTGCGGCCGCCGATCGTCCGCCCATAGGCAAGGATCTCGCGCATGTCGAAGCCGCCGCTGGTTGCGAGCGCGACCACGTCGCCGGTGACGGCGCTGCGCACCTCGGTGTGAACCTGCCCGGTCGACCATTTTCCGCCGATGAAGCTCTCGAGCCTTATGACGTCCTCCGCCGCCTGGCTCGGCAGCGCGCTGTTGGTTTGAGGCTTTGTCATTGAAGTTATTCCTTGGTCTAAGTGTGCGGTGAGACCGATGCTGTTCCAGCGGGTCGATTATAGCCGTCCGGTGAAGTTCGGAGAACGCTTTTCCAGGAAGGCGCTGACGCCTTCCGCGTAGTCGGAGTTCCGGCCGGCCCGGCCCTGAAGATCGCGTTCGAGATCGAGTTGTGCATCGAGGCTGTTGGTTTCGGCGGCGTCGAAAGCCTGTTTGATCAACGCGAGACCATCGGTGGGCTGGCGGGCGAAATAGGCACCCAGCCGATGGGCCTCCGTCATCAGCTCGGCATCATCGACCATCTTCCAGATCATGCCCCAGGCCTCGGCCTTATCAGCGGGAATGCTCTCGGCGAGAAGCGCCAGCGCGCGTGCCCGCGCACCGCCGATGAGGCGTGGCAGGAACCAGGTTCCGCCGGAGTCAGGGACGAGGCCGAGCTTCGCGAAGGCCTGACTGAATCTGGCGGAGCGCGCGGCGATCACGATATCGCACGCGAACGCGACATTGGCGCCGGCGCCCGCGGCGATGCCATTGACCGCGCAGATTACTGGCATCGGCAGATTGCGCAGCTTGCGCACAAGCGGGTTGTAGTACTTCGCAATCGGAACCGAGAGATCCGGCGTCTCGCCTGGCGTGAACACCCCGTCGGACAGGTCCTGGCCGGCGCAGAAGCCGCGTCCCGCACCGGTCAGGATCACGGCACGGCAGGCCTTGTCATGCTCCGCGTCGGTCAGTGCGACAAAAAGCGCGGTGTGCATTTCGGCGGTGAAGGAATTGAGTCGGTCGGGTCGGTTGAGCGTCAGCACGCGATATCCGTCCCTGAAATCAGTCAGTACGAGGTCTTTCTGCATGTTCGCCTCCCGCTGCAGCTTCTGACGGCTGCGATCTAAGGTCCGCCAGAGAATTACTATTGACCATCCGGTCGGTCAATTATAATTATCCCCATCAACAATATGTGCGGGGGCGCGATCGGGCGGACCTCGACAAGGGAGGGATTCACGGCATGCGGTATCTGGATCAACTGAGCCGGCGTGCGGTCGGCTGCCTGCTGGGTGTCTCCGCCCTTGCGATCGCGATGGGTCCGGCCCGTGCGGCGGATACGGTCAAGGTCGGCGCCGTCCTTTCGATTAGTGGGCCTGCGTCCTTCCTGGGAGATCCCGAAGACAAGACGCTGAAAATGTACGTCGACAGGATCAACGCCGCCGGCGGGGTCGCCGGCAAGAAGATCGAGCTGATCGTGTACGACGACGGCGGCGACGCCAGCAAGGCGCGCACCTTCGCGACCCGTCTTGTCGAGGATGACAAGGTGTCTGCCATGGTAGGCGGCTCGACCACCGGCACGACGATGGCGATGATCCCCGTCTTCGAGGAGGCCAAGGTGCCGTTCATCTCGCTTGCCGGCGCCATCGAGGTCGTCGACCCCGTCCGTAAGTACGTCTTCAAGACGCCGCACACGGACAAGATGGCCTGCGAGAAGATTTTTGAGAACCTCAAGCAGCGCAGTCTCCTGAAGATCGCAGTGATCTCCGGGACCGACGGTTTTGGCACCTCGATGCGGGTGCAGTGTCTCAAGGTCGCGGGGACCTATGGCATCCAAATCGTCGCAGACGAGACCTACGGTCCGCGCGACACCGACATGACGGCGCAGTTGACGAAGATCAAGAACACCGCCGGGGTCCAGGCGGTCATCAATCCCGGCTTTGGCCAAGGACCGGCAATCGTCACCCGCAACTACGCCCAGCTGGGGATGTCGGCAACGCCGCTCTACCAAAGCCATGGCGTCGCTTCGAAGAGCTTCATCGAGCTTGCGGGCCCCGCGGCCGATGGCGTCCGGCTGCCGGCCGCGGCGCTTCTGGTCGGGGACAAGTTGCCCGACAGCGATCCGCAGAAGAAAATCGTCGTGGACTACAAGCAGACCTACGAGGCCTCGGCCAAGCAACCGGTGTCCACGTTCGGTGGTCACGCCTATGACGGTCTTTTCATTCTGGTCGACGCGATCAAGCGCGCCAACTCCGCTGATTCCGACAAGATCCGCGACGAGATCGAGAAGACCAAGGGCTTCGTCGGAACAGGAGGAATCGTGACGATGTCCCCGACCGACCACCTCGGTCTCGACCTTACGGCGTTCCGGATGCTCGAGATAAAGGGTGGGGATTGGACGCTGATCCAATCCGGAAGCTGACGGGTCTTCGAGGCGCGCAACGATATTTGCAATACGCCTATCAATGCGTCGCCGGCGCCGCGAATTCTCGCGGCGTCACATTGGCACAGAGGGCCGTTATTCGAGCATGCCTGAGTTCCTGCAGTTCTTCTTCTCCGGACTTACGGTCGGCGCGGTCTACGCGCTGGTCGCGCTCGGCTTCACCCTGATCTACAACGCCTCCGACGTGGTCAATTTCGCGCAGGGCGAATTCGTGATGCTCGGCGGAATGGTGACGGTGTTCGCCTCGGCCGCGGGAGTCCCGTTGCCGATTGCCGCGCTGATCGCCGTATGCGTTGCGGTCGGCGTTGGATTGTTGCTCTATTGGCTCGCGATAGCCCCGGCGCGAGGCGCCTCAGCGGTCTCGCTCATCATCATCACGATCGGCGCCTCGATCTTCCTAAAGGGGGCAGCCCAGGTCGCATTCGACAAGCAATTCCACAAGCTGCCGTCCTTCTCGGGTGACGCCCCGATCGGCGTGCTCGGCGCGGCGATCCAGCCGCAGAGCTTCTGGGTCCTGGGTGGGACGGCGGTGACCGTCCTGCTGCTCTACGTGTTCTTCGAAAGGACGCTGCTCGGCAAGGCGGTGTTGGCGACATCGGCGAGCCGGCTCGCTGCGCGCCTGGTGGGGATCAACACGGCCACGATCATGGCGCTGGCGTTCGGCGGCTCGGCGGCGATCGGCGCGCTTGCGGGCATCCTGGTCACGCCGATCACGCTGACCAGCTACGACGTTGGCACGATGATGGCGCTGAAGGGATTTGCCGCAGCCATGCTGGGCGGAATGGGCAATCCGCTTGGCGCGGTCGTCGGCGGCCTGCTGCTCGGGCTGCTCGAGACCCTGGGCGCCGGCTACGTCAGTTCAACATACAAGGACGGGTTCGCATTCGTGATGATCCTGCTGGTCCTGTTTGCGATGCCGCAGGGACTGCTTGGGCGGCGCACCGTGGACCGGGTCTAGGCGGTGGCTGCTGTGCTCAACAATCGATATGCGATCGTCGCCGCGCTCGCGATCGTCGTCGCGATTCTGCCGCTCACCTTTCCGTCGGGCTACTACCTTCGGGTCGCCTCGCTGGTCTGGGTGTCCGCGTTCGCGGCGATCGGGTTGAACGTGCTGATGGGCAAGGCCGGCCAGGTCAGTCTCGGTCACGCCGCCTTCTTCGGTATCGGAGCCTATGCGGCGGCGATCGGACCCAGCCATTTCGGTCTGCCTTCTTGGGCGGCGCTTGCGACCGGCGCCTGCATTTCGGCGGCGCTGGCCTATCTGGTCGGAAGGCCGATCCTTCGCCTGAAGGGGCACTATCTTGCGATTGGGACGCTCGGGTTCGGCGTGCTGGTCGCGCTCGTGCTCACGACAGAAAGTCGCTGGACCGGCGGCCCCGACGGCATGCCGGTTGCCAAATTGACCGTGTTCGGCTGGCGCATTGGAACCGCCTACGCCTGGTACTGGTTGTCTGCCGCGTTCCTCCTGGTGGGAACGTGGATCGCGCTCAATCTCGATGATACGCCGACGGGCAGGGCGCTTCTCGCGCTGCACGACAGCGAAGTCGCGGCGCGGGTCGTCGGCATCGACGTTGCCCGGCTCAAGCTGCGGGCCTTCGTCATCGCCGCCGTTTACGCCTCGATCGCGGGCTCGCTGCTCGCCATGATGAACGGGTTCGTCAATCCCGATTTGGCCGGCTTCCAGCATTCGGTCGAACTGGTGACGATGGTGGTGCTTGGGGGACTGGGCTCCGTCGTCGGCAGCATTGTCGGCGCGGCCGTGCTTGTCGTGTTGCCGCAGGCGCTCACCGTGTTCCAGGACTACGAGAACCTGATGTTGGGCTTCATCATCATCGTTTCGATGGTCTTCATGCGGGACGGCATCGTTCCGATGGCGTGGAAGCTGCTCGCGAGGGCCCGGTAATGCTTGTTGTCAAGGACATCGGCATATCGTTCGGGGTGTTGAAGGCGATCGAGGGCGTCAGCTTCGCGGCAAACGCGGGACAGATTCTGACGGTCATCGGCCCGAACGGCGCCGGCAAGACGACACTCTTCAACGTGATATCGGGCGTCTATGTCGCGAGCCGGGGATCCGTCGAATTGTGCGGAGAGGACGTCACGCGCCTCGCGCCGGAGGCACTCGCGGCCCGCGGCCTGTCGCGCACCTTCCAGAACCTGCAGATATTCCAGCGCATGACCGTGGCGCAGAACGTCATGGTCGGCCGCCACCTCCAGGAACGCAGCACTCTGTTCGCCGACCTGTTGCGGCTGCCGTCGGTCGGAAGGCAGAACCGCGAGACACGGGACGCCGCGCTGCAATTGCTGGAAGAGGTCGGTCTTCGCGACAAGGCGGATGTCATTGCTGGCGACCTCTCCTACGGCGGATGCAAGCGGCTCGAGATCGCACGCGCGCTGGCCACCGGCCCCCGCGTCTTGCTGCTCGATGAGCCGGCCGCCGGATGCAACGCGGTCGAGACCGAGGAGATCGACCGGCTGATCTGCCGCGTCGCCGAGAAAGGGATCGCGGTCGTGCTGGTCGAACACGACATGAAGCTCGTGATGAAAATCTCGCACCGCATTCTTGTGCTGGATCGCGGCAGATTTCTTGCCGAAGGAACACCCGCCGAAGTGCGCGAGAACCCCGTCGTCCATCAAGCCTATCTCGGCAACCGCGGCGCGCGGGAGGTGCAGGGTGCTTGAGATCGATGGCCTGCACAGCGCCTATGGGCGCATCGAGGTGCTCAAGGGCGTGACTCTCAAGGTTGCGGCCGGGGAGGTCGTGGCCCTGATCGGATCCAACGGCGCCGGCAAAACGACGCTGATGCGCGCGCTGTCTGGCGTGCAACCGATCACGGCCGGGACAATCACGTTTCTTGGCGAACGGATCGAGCGACTGCCCGCGCACGCCCGCGTCAAGCGCGGCGTGGTGCAATCGCCGGAAGGCCGGCACGTCTTCGGTCCATTGAGCGTCGAGGACAACCTCAGTCTCGGCGGCTATCTGCGGCGCGACCAGCAGATCGAGACCGATCGTGAGCGGGTCTACGCGATGTTTCCGGTGCTTCACGAGAAGCGGCAGCTGCTCGCCGGCGGGCTATCCGGCGGACAGCAGCAGATGTTGGCGATCGGGCGGGCGCTGATGGGCAAGCCGAAGCTTCTGCTGTTGGACGAGCCGTCGCTCGGGCTTTCCCCCCTGCTCGTGGATCAGATCCTTGCCGCGATCGTGGCGCTGCGCGCCGATGGCGTCACGATCCTGTTGGTCGAGCAGAACGCGGCGGCGGCGCTCGAGATCTCCGATCGGGGTTACGTGATCGAGACCGGCCGGATCGCCTTTTCCGACAAAGCCTCGGCGCTGCTGTCCGATGCCAAGGTCAAGAACGCGTATTTGGGATTCGAGTAGGACGGCACGCGGAACTTGGCCTCGCGCGTCAGCGTCGCGCACCGCGCGGTAGGGTCAAAGCAGGCGAGTGGCTCCGACAAAACTATGGCCAGCAATCGACACCGGCCTTTCAGCGTTGCGGGTCGGCCTTAAGCGGAATTGCGGCGCCACCGGTCGCACGCAGGTGTTTTGTCAAATTCCGTCCAGAACAGCCAGACTGCCGCTCGTGCTCTTAAGTCTAAGACCAATTATCTTTTGGTAGGCGGCCGATTCATACCAGCGTTCAGCGGATTCTCGTGACGGAAATTCAACGATCACGGTGCCGGGATGCTCCCACTGACCTTCGAGCACTGTCGCCTTGCCACTAGCAGCGAGAAACTGACCTCCAAACGGTTTGGCCGTGTCCCCTGCTTGCTTTCGGTACTCTGCAAACATCGCTTCATTGTGGACCGTCAACGTTACAATCAGGTAGGCTTTCATCTAGGACTCCTCTTATGACTCAACTAGTCGCCAAGCAAACGCTCAGCGTGCGACGTGCCTCCTCGCCGCATAATTAAGCCGCGCTTTGCGCAGGTTGCCTCGCGGCGTTCCGCGCTTCGATAGCCTTGACCGAGTTTTCGAAGGCCCTCTCCAGCACGCGCCTGCCGATCGTTCCGAGTACGAAAGCCAGCATTCGTCCCTTCAAGTTCTTGCCCTCCCGAATGACAGCCACGTCAATATCGGTGGTGCCATTTGGCTGGCGCGTGAAGGTGTAGGTGTGGCTCGATGCCCCGCCCCAGACGTTGGAGTCGGTCGTCGTTAGGACAACGCGGTTGAGATCGGACCAATCGTAGTGCAGGCGTTCCCAAATCCCGCCAGAGCCCTCCGTGACGTCGGCTCCCGTGTGACTCCTGCGATGCACCTTGAGGTACTCATCGGCGCTATTGCCAAAAAGCTTCGAACGTCCTGGTCCGAAATCGGTGAGCCCTCGGACGTATTGCTCGGGCGTCAACGTGGTTCTCTGATGGAGGTGAATCGTGGACATGTGTTGCTCCCTGATGGCTGATGCCCTTGCGGCGATTTGAAAGACCAAGGAAGACGCTCGGCTCGTGCGAAGGGTGGAGTCACGAGATTCGGGAGCCTTGCCGCTTCCATCGCAGCCCTGCTCACTGCCGGGTTGAGTTTCGAAAGATCTCGATATTTTCGGCAAGCCAGTGTTGCAGCGTTCTTGGAGGCTTGCCGGTCAACACCTCGACAGTCGAGGTAGTCTCTGCAAGAACGGATTCACGGAACACTTGGTCCAGCCCGACCAGCAAATCGGCGACCAGTGGCGGGAGGCCGTCAGCGAACAGCGCGGCGCGCTGTTCCTCAGGCGATCGATGATTGTAGGCGACCCGCCGACCGAGCAGGGTCGATAGGTGTTCGGCAATCTGCCGCATGGTCCAGGCCCGAGGCCCGGTCAGATGATAAGCGCGCTGCGACTCCGGACTGAATTCCTCGAGTAAGGCCACGCGTGCTGCATCGGCGACGTCTCGCGTATCGATAAAGTTCGCGCGCCCCTCGCCAGCGGCGCCCGCCCAGGAGTCGGCGGCGATTTGGCCAGCCGCCCGCTTGAGGATCTCGATATATGCCGAGGGCCGCAGGACGGTGGACGCCACCGGCTGATGAGCCAGATGTGCCTCGATCTGCATGTGCCAGGCAAAAGGATTGAGGCGAGAGGCCGGCCCCAAGGCGGAGAGTTTGACAATTTGGCGGACGCCAGCAGCGACGGCGCCGTCGATCAACGCGATCTCGTTGGCCACTTGCTGTTGCGACGTGCCGTGCGAAATGAACAGCCGATCGGCCCCACGAAGCGCGCCCTGAAGCGTATGCGGCTGATCGAAATCAAGAGTGGCGATGCTGGCACCCTTAGGCAGTTGAGCTGCGTCGGGCCGCCGGGTCAGCACGACGATATCGACCGGATCGGAAGCAAGAAGGCCGGTCAGCGCCGAGCCGACGCGCCCCGTCGCACCGGCTATGGCAATGCGCGGTTTGCGCGGTGTCGTTTGGATTTTCCTGGACATGTCGAAGTCACCCTTGTATCTTGGAACGATCGGTACAACATAGATGGAACGATCGTTCCAAGATGTCAAGTGAGGTGTTATGAGCGGCAAGCCGCAATTCGATGAAATTGCCGTGATCGCTGCGGCAATCGAGGTTTTCTGGCGCAACGGCTATGCGGCCGCTGCCGTCAGCGATCTGACGGAGGCTACGGGTTTGTCGCGTTCCAGCCTCTACCAGCGATTCCACGACAAAGACGGCTTGTTCCAGGAAGCCCTTGAAGCTTACACGCAGCGTGTCTTGCGGCGCATGACCTCGGCCAAGGCTGATACCGCGCGCGGGCGATTGAAGGCGTTGCTGCGTGCGTTTTTACCGGACAGATCCCGGCCCGCGGGCTGCCTGATCGGGCGAAGCTGTGCCGAGATCTCGGCACTATCCAAAGAAGGACGGGCCGCCACGCTGGCAGCAGCGGCACGTCAGCGTGAGATTTTGGCAGGCCTTCTGCGTGAAGGCGCGGCGGCGGGTGAGTTGGCCGAAGATACCGATATCGATGCCATGGCGTGGCATTATCTCGGTGTGCTGCAGGCCGTATTGAACTTCCCGCAAGCGAGTGCTGATCCGAGCATGCTCGATCGCATGATTGATGTCGCCATGTCGGTTTGGCCTAGCACTCTTCTCAGCGATTCATGACCTGAAAGATGGCGGCGTTCTCTACCTCACTTTCCTGGAATGAGATCGTTCCCGTACGATCGCGTGTTTGACGAGCCGCACGACGAACTCGTCGAACCGGCAAGGCGAGCTGTCAATTCATCCTGACCACAACCCTCCCTCTGTGAAGTCGCTGCCAACGGCAACAACTTTGTCGCGACGCGGTGGCGTCGTCGACGGCCGCTGCGGTGGCTATTTCCCGCGCCGCGCGCTTTCGAGCAGCGTCATGCAGGCCTCGAGACAGGATGCAGCAATCACCCGGCCGAGCGGACTCGGCTTCTTGTTCAACAGCCGATGCATCACCACGCCATGCAGCATCATCATGACAGGATAGGCGACGTGCGCGGCCCTGCTTTCATCGACACCGGCGCGCACGAGATGGCTGGTGTATCGTGCGATCTCGCTGCCTTGCGCATCCGCTGTGACGCGCTCCATCCAACCGCGCCCGTAGAGCAATTCATAGTCGCGGGGGTGGCTGGTGCCGAACTCGAGATGTCGTGCGCAGGCGTCCTGGAAATCGCGAGATTTTTGCAAGTAGGCCGAGAAGCGCTGAAAGGCGAGCGCGCGCAACGCCGTCAGCAGCGCCTCTCGGTCGGCGTAGTAGCTATAGACCGTCGGCGTCGTGGTGGCTGCTTCTGCAGCCACGCCACGGATCGTCACGGCGTCCTCGCCCCCCGATTGCCACAGAGCGTCGGCGGCCTTCAAGATCCTGTGAGGTAGCTCTGGATCGGCAGTTCGCGGCATGGGACCTATTGCTTTTACATTGTATAAGTTATACGTCGTATAAATAATATCCCGTTTCCCGGAGCAAGCAAATGGCCCTTCCCCCGAAACTGATCGGACCCGCGATCTCCTTGATCACCGGCCTGATCACCTCGACCACCATGTCGTTCGTCGGTCTTGCCTTGAACTATGGCTTCCAGCCCGATTTCGCCGTGCGCTGGCTGAGGGCCGCTGCAACGAGCTATCTCGTGGTCGTGCCGATGTTGGTGATCGTCATCCCGCGGATCCAGCGCTTTGTCATGCGGCAGGCTGGATTGCCGACGCGCTGAAGTCAGATCGCCGCACAGAAGGAAAACCCTGGCGCAAGCCGGCCACCAGTTCCTCTTTTAAAACGCAACCCAAGGTTAGCCATATGATGACGAAACATAAACACGACAACCCGATTCTCGTGACCGGAGCAGCTGGCGCGGTTGGCGGCATCGGCCGCAACCTGACCGAGTTCCTTCTCGCAAAGGGGCACAAGGTGCGCGCCCTGGTTCGGCGTGAGGACCAGCGTGCCGACGCCCTACGGCGGCTCGGCGCAGAGGTCGTACAGGGCGATCTGACGGACCTTGCCTCGATGCACCGCGCCATCGAAGGTTGCAGGCGCATCTATTTTGGAATGTCCGTATCGGCGGCATACCTGGAAGCAACGATCAACACCGCCGCGGTCGCGCGCCACCACGGCGTCGAGGCCTTCGTGAACATGTCGCAGATGACGGTTACGCAGATGAGCATCAGCGAGACCACCAGCAGCCCGCAGCACAAGCTGCACTGGCTGGCGGAGCAGGCTCTGTCCTGGTCGGGACTGCCGGTCGTCACGGTACGGCCGACAGTCTTCCTCGAGGGTTTCTTTCTTATGCTCGCCGCTGTTGGCGTGCGGGCCTCCGACGAGTTGGCGCTGCCGATGGGCGGCGGCAAGACCTCGCCGATCTCGGCGGTCGACGTCGCGCGTGCGGTAGCTGTTATCCTCGACGACCCCGCATCCCATATCGGACAAATCTACGATCTGACGGGGCCGGAATCCGCCGATCTGGAGCACTATGCGCGCGCATTCTCCGAGGCGCTCGGCAGGCCCATCCGATATCGAGACGTCCCACTCCCGGCGTGGAGCGAAGGCCTTCGGCGGGCGGGGTTTCCTGAGCACGCCGTCAACCATCTCTCGGCCATAACCGAGTTGAACAGGCAGGGTCGTTACGACCGCATGACGGACATCATGCGCAAGCTCACCGGCGAAGCACCGACGAGCATGCACGACTTCGTGAAGCTCCATGCCGCTGAATTCGAGCGGCGTGAGCCGACGCCAGCGGGCGGATAAAAACTGAACGCCATCGAGCACGTCGGCCCTTCCCATGACAGGAACACCAGGATGAGCTTCCCCAAATTATGGATTGCGGGCCTATCTGCAGCCGTGGTTGCGGTGTCCGGCATTTATCTATGGCGCGAGGGCATTCCGTCCGCTGTCATGAAACCAGCCGCGAATACTCCGGCTGCCCGGCCCGTGCCGGTGACGACCGGTGTGGTGAAGGTCCAGGAATTCGCGATTTCGCGCGTCGGACTCGGCACGGTCCAGGCCTACAATACCGTGACCCTGAAAGTGCGCGTCGATGGCGAGGTGCAGAAGATCGCCTTTCGCGAAGGCCAGGATGTACAGGTCGGCGATGTGATGGCGCAGATCGATCCGCGCCCTTATGAGGCGCAACTGCATCAAGCTGAGGCCGACAAGGCGCGCGACGAAGCGCTGCTCACCAATGCCAAGCTTGATCTGGAGCGTTACAGCAAGCTCGTGGTGAAGGAGTATGCCACCCGCCAGAGCGTCGACACCCAGCAAGCTCTGGTCGCGCAGTATCAAGCCGCGATCGCGCATGATCAGGCGGTGATCGACAATGCGCACGTGCAGCTGGGGTATACGACGATCGTCTCACCACTCGCCGGCCGTACCGGCATCCGCCTGATCGATCAAGGCAACATCGTTCATGCCTCCGATTCCGGCGGACTTGTCGTTGTCACGCAACTGGCGCCGATCAGCGTAATTTTCACCTTGCCGCAGAAACATCTCCCGGAGATCATCGAGGCGATGCAGGGCAAGACGCTTGCAGTATCGGCGTATGATCAGGACGACCGCATCAAGCTTGCTGATGGCCGTCTCGAGCTGATCGACAATCAGATCGATCAAGGCACAGGTTCGATCCGGCTCAAGGCGATCTTTCAAAATCTTGACGGCCGGCTTTGGCCCGGCCAATTCGTCAGTGCCCGCCTGCTTCTCAGCGTCCGCCGCGGGCCGGTCGTGCCGGAATCCGCGCTGCAATCGGGACCGAACGGAAGCTACGCCTTCGTCGTCGGGGAGGATTCCAAGGTGGAGCCTCACCCGGTGCGGATCGTTGCCAGTCGCAACGGCGAGGCGCTGATCGAGGGTGGCCTCGCTGCCGGTGAAACCGTCGTCGTCGACGGTCACTACAAGCTCCGGCCCGGCGCACGCATCGTGACCACGGCCACGCCGTCGGCTGCCGCGAGGGAGCGTACCGCCTCCACTGCACAAGGCCGAGAGTAAGGCGGCGCGCGATGAATATCTCCGAGCCCTTTATCCGACGGCCGATCGCAACCGCGCTGGCGATGTCGGGTCTCGCAATGGTCGGCCTCGTCGCCTACCTGCTGTTGCCGGTCGCGCCGCTGCCGCAGGTCGACTTTCCCACCATTCAGGTGACGGCCCAGTTGCCAGGCACGAGCCCGGAGACGATGGCCTCCTCGGTCGCAAGCCCGCTGGAACGGCAGTTGGCGCAGATGTCGGGCGTATCCCAGCTCACCTCCGTGAGTGGCATCGGAATATCGGTGATTTCGATCCAGTTCGACCTGGCCCGTAACATCGACGCCGCCGGTCAGGACGTGCAGGCCGCGATCAACGCCGCCGGCGGGCAATTGCCAAAGAATTTACCGTCACCGCCGACCTATCGAAAAACCAATCCGTCGGATGCGCCGGTGATGGTGCTGGCGATGACCTCGGACACCCTGCCGATGACGACGGTCAGCGACTTTGCCGATAACATTTTTGCGCAGCAACTCTCCCAGGTCGATGGCGTCGCCGCCGTGCTGATCGCCGGCGCGCAAAAGCCCGCTGTGCGCGTCGAAGCCAACCCGCTTGAACTCGCTGGTCGCGGCCTGAGCCTTGAAGATCTGCGGTCGGCGATCGCGACCGCCACCCTCAACGCCCCCAAGGGCACGCTGAACGGCGAGCGGCAGGGCGTTACGCTCGAGAGCAACGATCAGCTGTTCAATGCGGCGAGCTATCGGCCGGTTATCGTCACCTGGCGCAACGGCTCGCCCGTCCGGCTCGGCGACGTCGGCACTGTGGTGGATGGCGCCGAAAATATTCGCGGGTCCGGGACCTATAACGGACAGCCGTCGGCCATACTCATCATTCAGCGGCAACCCGGTGCCAACGTCATCAACACCGCCGACCACATCAAAGCGGCGTTGCCGAGACTGAAGGCCTCGATCCCGTCCGCTATCGATATCCATATCGTCACCGATCGCACCCAGACCATTCGCGCCTCGGTCGAAGAGGTTCAATTCACGCTGATGCTCACCATCGCGCTCGTGGTGATGGTGATCTTCCTGTTTTTGCGCAACGCGTGGGCCACGGTGATCCCCGGCATCACTGTTCCGCTGTCGCTGGTCGGCACATTTGCGGTGATGTATGTGCTCGGCTACAGCCTCGATAACCTTTCGCTGATGGCATTGACGATCGCGACGGGCTTCGTCGTCGACGACGCCATCGTGATGGTCGAGAATGTGGCGCGCTACCTGGAACAGGGATACTCGCCGCTTGCGGCGGCGCTGAAGGGTTCGCGCGAAATCGGCTTCACGATCATCTCGATGAGCCTGTCGTTGATCGCGGTGTTCATTCCGGTATTGCTGATGGGCGGTATCATCGGCCGGCTGTTCCGCGAATTTGCCGTCACGGTGAGCGTGGCGATCATGGTGTCGGCCGTCATCTCGCTGACGCTGACGCCGATGATGTGCGCGCAACTATTGCAGGACGACAAACATAAACGGCGCGGCCGGCTTTATGTTCTCAGCGAGAAGTTCTTCGATGGCATGCTCGCGTTTTACGAATCCGGTCTGCGTTGGGTGCTGCGTCACCAGCGGCTCACGCTGACGGCGACAATCGCGACCATCATCCTGACCGGCTATCTCTATGTGCTGATCCCGAAGGGCTTCTTTCCGCAGCAGGACACTGGATTCATCGTCGCCGTATCAGAATCCTCGCAGGACGTTTCCTATCCGGCCATGCTGGAACGGCAATCGCAACTGGTACGTATCCTGATGGCGGATCCCGGTATCGACGGCGTGATGTCCGCAGTGGGCGTCGGAGGCGTCAACCAGACCACGAATAACGCCCGCATGTTTATCAATCTCAAGCCGCGCGACCAGCGCGATGCCAGCGCGAGCCAGATCATCGACCGGCTGCGGCCGAAACTTGCGGCCGTGCAAGGCATTGCGCTGTTCATGCAGGCATCGCAGGACATCAATGTCGGCGGACGTGCGAGTCGCACGCAGTATCAATTCACGCTACAAGACAGCGACCTCGATGAGCTCGATCACTGGGCGCCGATCCTGCTTCGCACCTTGCAAGGGATTCCGTTGCTGCGCGACGTTGCGACCGACCAGCAGATCGCCGGTCCGACGCTGCGGCTCGAAATCAATCGAGATACGGCATCGCGGCTCGGCGTCGCCACGCAGGTGATCGACGACACGCTCTACGATGCGTTCGGACAGCGCAAGGTCGCGCAATTCTTTACGCAGCAAAACAGTTATTGGGTGATCCTCGAGGTCGATCCGCAGTTCCAGCTCGATCCTAACGCGCTCGATCTGATCTATGTACCGTCCAGCAGCGGGCGGCAGGTGCCGCTGAGCGCACTGGTCGAACAAAAGCGAACCGTGCGGTCGCTATCGGTCAACCATCAGGGCCAATTCCCCGCGATTACGCTGTCGTTCAACCTGGCTCCAGGTGCCGCGCTCGGACAGGCCGTCGACGCGATCGAGAAGGCAAAGCGGGACCTGAACGTCCCGGGCACCCTGATCACCACTTTCGAGGGCAACGCGCAGGCGTTTCAGGATTCGCTTAAGACCCAGCCTCTCCTGATCCTCGCGGCGCTGATTGCGGTTTATATTATCCTGGGTGCGCTCTATGAGAGCCTGATCCATCCAATCACGATCCTTTCGACCATCCCCTCGGCGGGCGTCGGCGCGCTTCTCATCCTGATGGCGTTCAACCTCGAGCTCAGCGTCATCGCGCTGATCGGCATCATCCTCTTGATCGGCATCGTGAAGAAGAATGCCATCATGATGATCGATTTTGCGATCCATGCCGAGCAGACGGAAGTAATAGACCCGGAGGATGCGATCTTCCAGGCAGCGTTAAGGCGCTTCCGCCCGATCATGATGACTACGTTCGCGGCGCTGCTCGGTGCCCTGCCGCTTGCGCTCGGGCACGGGACCGGTGCGGAGATCCGCCAGCCGCTCGGATACGCGATCGTCGGCGGCCTGCTGGTATCGCAATTCCTCACGCTCTACTCGACGCCGGTGGTCTACCTCGCGCTGCACCGCTTCAGCCGGAGCCGAGCCCGCAAGGTCGTTCCGCGCCCGGTCGAAGCGGCGATCGCGGCGGAATGAAAATGTTTGTCGATCGACGCGCTTGCCTTAAGAGCTGACGATGCAACGGGAACCTCAGCCGCGGCGTCGTCGTCCGGTGGCACGTCTCCCGGGACGATGCCCGCCTGCCGGTGTTCTGCCCGACGAGTCCATCACGTTCGGAAATGGCGTAACCCATTGATCCGGCTTGTGTCGGCTACTTTGCATGGGGTTGTTTTCGACATTTTTAAAGAGGTGGTCCCGAAGGGCACCAGAATGTCGACAACCGTCCGCACACGACAGGGTTCAGGAGATTGAATGGTGGACGCACAAGGGATCGAACCTTGGACCTCTCCCGTGTGAAGGGAACGCTCTCCCGCTGAGCTATGCGTCCGGGATTTGACGTGCCAAGGGCCGCTGGTCGGCGGCCGGTCGAAAAGGCGCTTCGTCAGAGCCCGCGATTTACGAAGTGGCGGGGTGGGGTGTCAAGTCACGACCGTCGATATCAGGCCCCCTGCTGCCGGGCGCGGGAGGCGTGGGATTGCAGCGCCCGGATCCGCTCAGCCAGCGTGCCGCCGCCCTCGGACAGGCCGCCGGCCGCAGAAGCACCATTCGCGGGCTTTGCAGCCGCCTTGGCCGGCACGGTCGGTTCAGCCGCCAGCATGGCCTCGATCGCCGAATTCGGTCCCTCGAGCTGGATCGCGAGTTTTGCCACCTCGGCGGCGATATCGTTGATGCGCTCGCGCAGCAGCGCGTTTTCCATGCGCTCGGTCGCCCAGGAGCTTTCGGCCTGCTGCTGGATCGCGTTGATGTCGCGCTGCAGCTTGGCGCGCTCGTCACGCGCGATGCCGAGCTGCTCTTCGGCGGCAGCCTTCTCCTGGCGCAGCTTCTCGAGCGCAGGCGATTTACCGCCGCTCGTCGCGGCGATCTCCTCGCGCAGCTCCTTGGCGGTTCGCTCGGCGGTGTCGTTGGCCTGCTTGAGCTGGTTGTTCTCGTATTCACGCTCGGCCAGCAGTTTGCCCTGGGTGGCAAGCCGCGCTTCGAGGTCGTTGACGCGGTTGCCGAGCATCTCGGCTTCCTTGACCTGGACGATGAGCTGGCGGTCGAGATCGGTGACGCGCTGGCTCAGATTCTCGACCCGGCCACGCGCATCGGTCAGGTCGCGCGTCGCGGTTTCCGACTGACTGCGCTCCTGGGCGAGGCGGGCCTGGGTCGCCGTGAATTCCTTTTCGGCATCGCCGACGCGGCCCTTCAACTCCTCGATCTGGGTCCGCACCGCGACGAGCTCGATCTGGCGGCTGTCGGCCGTCATGGAGCGATCGTTGAGCTCGGTGTTGATCTTGCCGAGCTCGGTCTGCTTGTCGGCCAGCGCCTGCTCGGCGGTGCGCAACAGCCCGGTCTTGGCGGCGAACTCTTCCTCGGTGGCGCGAAGCTGCTCCTTGATTGCCTTCTCGCGCGCCTCCAGCGCGAAGATCGCGGCGTTCTTCTCGCCAAGCTCGATCTTCATGCGGTTGATCGCATCGGTCTTCTTGCCGAGCTCGGCGAGCTGGCTCGTGGTCTTGTTCTTGAGCTGGTCGACGTTCATCTCGAGCCGGCGCGCCGACATGGCGAACTCGGCGCGGAGCTGGTCCTTGTCAGCCTGGATCTCGGCCATCGAGAGCGGGGTCGCCGCCTCCATGCGACGCGTCGTCAGCCGTACGGCGCGGTTATGCACCAGCGGCACGATCATCAGGCCGCACAGCATCGAGATCAGGAAACCGATCGCCGCGTACATGATCGGTTCGATCATGAAGGGTTACTCCACCGGAAGAAGGAATTTGTTAATCACAATGCCACGGCGGGCCGGCCCAAGGCCAGCCCATTGCAGCGTTAACCTGAATCGCTGATCGCGCTGTGTCGGCCGAGGCAGATCACCCGCAAAGACGAGGATTAGAACGGATTCCAGGTCGCGCGGGGGGTGTATTTGAGATAGCCGACATTGGCGCCGAGCCGCAAGCCGATACCGGAGCGGATCGGCACCAGCACAATGTTGTTGGCGGTCAGAGCGGTCATGCCGAACCCGCCGACAATATAGGCAGAGCCGTCGATGCCGACGAAGCGCTGATAGATCGCGTTGGTGGAGGGTAAATTGTAGACCAGCGTCATGGTGCGCGCGCCGTCGCCGCCCCAGTCGAAGCCGACCGAGGGCCCCTGCCAGTAGACCCTGAGGTCGCCGGCGTTCTTGGTATAGAGCGTGCCTTCGCCGTAGCGCAGGCCGGCGACAAAGGCGCCGGAGCCTTCCTCGCCCAGCACATAGCCGTTGGGCAGACCCCATTGGCTGACCGCGCGCTCGATGACCGAGGCCAATCCGCGCGAGACGTTGCCGAAGAACTTGTGTCCGGCGCCGACCAGTTCCTCGGGCCCGTATGTGCTCGGACTCGGTTCACGCTGGGGCGGCGGGTATTGCGGCGGCGCGGGCTGCTGTGCGGACGCCTGCGCGGTCCAGCACATCAGCGCGGCGAACGCGACCGCGGCAAGGCGTGATGCGAAAGTCATAAAGAACCCCTGCTATCGAAATCCGGGCGCTGCCCTTTAACCTGATGCCAACACGCACGGCTCTAGGTTGCGCCCAGTGTCCCCTCGACTCGGATGTTATCGGCACCAACTATGACGGCAGAGCGGCAGGAAAGATACGGTTGGTGCCGCGGAATGGCCTTTTTCGGCCTCTTGGCGGGCATTTTGGCGGCTAGCTGGCCGTCTCTCTCGGTCCAGGCCTCTACAACCGAGCGGGTGGTGACGAACCGATATTCCGGCCTCGCGATCGAGGGGTTCGATCCTGTCGCCTATTTCACGGACGCCGCGGCCTCCCTGGGACGACCGGAATTCGAGGCCGCTGAAAGCGGCGCGGTCTGGCGGTTCCGCAACGAGGGCAACCGCGCCTCGTTCGTTTCCCATCCGGATATCTATGGTCCTCAGTTCGGCGGCTACGATCCGACCGACCTGGTGCGTGGGGTGACCTGCGCAGGCAATCCGCGGTTCTGGGTGGTTGCCGGCAACAGGCTCTATCTCTTCAATCGCGAAAAGAGCCGCGACGCCTTTGCCGCCGATCCGGCGCGCTTCCTGAAGGATGCGGTGGCGCGCTGGCCGGAACTCGCGGCGAATCTCGCGCAATAAATCGCAATAAATCAGGACGCCGCGGCCGGGTCGCCCCAGGCGATAAACTCCGGCACCAGAAAGTCCTCGCGGCCCAGCCCGAAATGCAGCTGACGGCCGTGTGAGTCCGTCACCTTGCCGCCGGCCGCGACGACGACCGCATGACCGGCGGCGACGTCCCATTCGGAGGTCGGCGAGAGGCGAGGATAGATATCGACCTGTCCCTCGGCGACCCGGCCGAACTTGACCGCCGAACCCAGCATCGAGCGGATCGCGCCGCCGCGGCCGGCAATGAAGGCTTCGGTGCGCTCGTCGCCGTGCGAGCGGCTGACCGCAACCATCCATGGCGCGCCGCGCGGCGGACACGGGCGAGTCTTGATTGGTGTCGCCTCTGCGACCACGCCGTCACGCAGCGTCAGCCGCTCGGCGCCCTGGCCGACGATGCCGCGCCAGATCAAACCGAGCGCGGGTGCTGCGACGATGCCGAGCAGCGGCGCGCCGTGCGTGACCAGCGCCACATTGACCGTGAACTCGTCGCGTCCGGCGACGAACTCCTTGGTGCCGTCGAGCGGATCGATCAGGAAAAAACTGTCCTTGTAGGGCGGCTTTGCCAGATGGACGCGTTCCTCGGATAGAAGCGATATCCGCGGCTCCAGCCGCGCGAGGCCTTCGACGATGATGTGGTCGGCGGCCAGATCGGCCTCCGTCACCGGCGAGCCGTCGCCCTTGCCGTCGACTTTCATCGTGGAACGGTCGACCGCGAGGATCGCCTCGCCGGCCCGAATCACCAGTTCGGTCAGCGGTTCGAGCAGCGTCGCGGCGGCATCGCAGCCGATGGCGGGCGATTGTGCCTCATTCATGAGCGGGTCTCATATCCTGTTCGTCTCTCCCTGAGATCATGATGCGATGACAAGGCATCGCATCATGATCTCATGTCCTTGTTTGAGCATGATCTTTTCGGAAAACCGGTTTCCACTTTTCCGGATCATGCTTTATCAGTCCCGCCGCAAGCTGGCAGCATGCGTCTGCGCGGTGTATCAAGCCAACAGGCATGCGTGATTCGCACCCCTCCCGCGGCGTGCGGCTTTCCAGGAACAATTTATGTCTGGCACTTCGTCTCCCGGTCCCGCTCCCGATGCGCTCGAACTTGCGGCGCTGTTGTGCTCGCGGGTCTGTCACGATCTCATCAGCCCGGTTGGTGCAATCGTCAATGGGCTTGAGGTCCTTGACGACAATCCCAAGCCTGATGATCGCGAGTTCGCCCTCGACCTGATCCGCAAGAGCGCCAAAACCGCCTCGGCGCGGCTGCAGTTCTGCCGCCTGGCGTTCGGTGCGGCTGGTTCCGCCGGCGCGCAGATCGATCTTGGCGACGCGCAAAATATGGCGAAGGGGCATATCGAGGACGGCAAGGTTACGCTGACGTGGAATTTGCCGCGGCTGTTGCTGCCCAAGAATCGCGTCAAGCTGCTGCTGAACATGCTGGTCATCGCGCAGCAGACGATCCCGCGTGGCGGCACGCTCATCATCGATCCGGTCGGCGAGGGCGAAGCCATCAATTTCCGCATCACGGCCGCCGGTCTCAATGCCCGCGTGCCGCAGAACATCGTCGACCTGCTCAGCGCGAATTCGTCCAATTCAGTCGATGCGCATGCGGTGCAGCCGCACTACACGCGTCTGTTGGCGGAAGCTTGCGGTCTGAAGGTGACGCTCACGCTCGAGGGCGACAAGGTGATCATCGCCGCGGTCTGAACGCGGCGGCGGGCAACATCGTTAATCAACGGTTACCACAGGCCGCGCGATCCGATCGCGCGGCCTTATCTCTTTGTTGATCCCGTTCTTTTCCATTTGCTCAACCAATATTAAACGGTTTGCGGAGAAGCTGGCGCGGTTCCGTCAGGCGCTGCGATATCGCGCGCCACCGCGTTCGAGGCCAGTTTCATGGATGATTTGTTGCGGGAGTTCTTGACCGAAACCGGCGAGAGCCTCGACACGGTCGACAACCAGTTGGTTCGGTTCGAGCAGGACCCCAACAACGCGAAGATTCTCGATAACATCTTCCGCCTGGTGCACACCATCAAGGGGACCTGCGGCTTCCTCGGCCTGCCGCGGCTGGAAGCGCTGGCGCATGCCGGCGAGACCCTGATGGGTAAATTCCGCGACGGCATGCCGGTCAAGGCTGAGGCCGTGACACTGATCCTGTCCTCGATCGACCGCATCAAGGAGATCCTGGCAGGGCTCGAGGCCACCGAGGCCGAGCCTGAAGGCGACGACCGCGATCTGATCGATCAATTGGAAGCCATGGTCGAGCGCGGCATGGCCGCCATGGCCGCTGCTGCAGCTGAAGAAATGCCTGAGGTCGCCGCACCTCCCGTGCAGCCGGCGATGTCCGAAGGCACGCTGGTGGTGCAGACGCTGGAGCGTCCGTTGCGCCCCGGCGAGGTCTCGCTCGACGAACTCGAACGCGCTTTCCGCGAGACCGCGCCCGAAGTGGTCGTCCCCGCGCCTGTCGCCAAACCCGCCGCGCCTGCGGTTGCTGCGGTTGCCGCAGCCGAGCCCGCCGAGGTCGCGAAGAAGCCGGCCCGCAAGGCGGCTGCCGCCGAGGGCGACGTCCCGGAAGGCGACAAGATCGCCAACCAGTCGATCCGGGTCAACGTCGACACCCTCGAACATCTCATGACCATGGTCTCCGAGCTGGTCCTGACCCGCAACCAGCTGCTGGAGATCTCCCGCCGCAACGAGGACACCGAGTTCAAGGTGCCGCTGCAGCGTCTGTCCAACGTCACCGCCGAGCTGCAGGAAGGCGTCATGAAGACGCGGATGCAGCCGATTGGCAACGCCTGGCAGAAGCTGCCCCGCATCGTCCGCGACCTCTCCGGCGAACTCGGCAAGCAGATCGAGCTGGAGATGCACGGCGCCGACACCGAGCTCGACCGCCAGGTGCTCGACCTGATCAAGGATCCGTTGACGCACATGGTGCGCAACTCCGCCGACCACGGCCTGGAGACCACGGCCGAGCGGGTCGCCGCCGGCAAGGGCGAGCAGGGCACCATCCGGCTCTCTGCCTATCACGAGGGCGGCCACATCATCATCTGCATCGCCGACAATGGCCGCGGGCTCAACACCGAGCGGATCAAGGCCAAGGCAGTCCAGAACGGTCTCGTCACCGAGGCTGAACTGGAGAAGATGACCGAGGCGCAGATCCACAAGTTCATCTTCGCGCCGGGCTTCTCGACTGCCGCCGCCATCACCTCGGTCTCCGGCCGCGGCGTCGGCATGGACGTGGTCCGCACCAATATCGACCAGATCGGCGGCACCATCGACATCAAGAGCGTGGCCGGCGAGGGCGCCTCCGTCACCATCAAGATCCCGCTGACGCTCGCGATCGTCTCCGCCCTGATCGTGGAAGCCGGCGGTGACCGCTTTGCGATCCCGCAGCTCGCCGTGGTCGAGCTGGTGCGGGCGCGGGCCAACTCCGAGCACCGCATCGAGCGGATCAAGGACACCGCGGTGTTGCGGCTGCGCAACAAGCTGCTGCCGCTGATCCACCTCAAGAAGCTCCTGAAGATCGACGACGGCGCGACCTCCGATCCCGAGAACGGCTTCATCGTGGTGACGCAGGTCGGCAGCCAGACCTTTGGCATCGTGGTCGACGGCGTGTTCCACACCGAGGAGATCGTGGTCAAGCCGATGTCCACGAAGCTGCGCCACATCGACATGTTCTCCGGCAACACCATCCTGGGCGATGGCGCCGTGATCATGATCATCGACCCCAACGGCATCGCCAAAGCGCTCGGCGCCTCCGGCTCCTCGGCCCATGACATGGCCGACGACAGCGCCTCGGCCCATGCCTCGTCCGGCGAGCAACTGACCTCGCTGTTGGTGTTCCGTGCCGGCTCCAGCCAGCCCAAGGCGGTGCCGCTCGGCCTCGTCACCCGGCTGGAGGAGATCGCAACCGACAAGATCGAACTCTCGAACGGTCGCTACATGGTGCAGTACCGCGAGCAGCTGATGCCGCTGGTGCAGATGGCCGGCGTCAATGTGCAGACGCAAGGTGCGCAGCCGATCCTGGTGTTCGCCGACGACGGCCGCTCGATGGGGCTGGTGGTCGACGAGATCATCGACATCGTCGAGGAGCGGCTCAACATCGAGGTCGCGGGCTCGCAGGAGGGTATCCTCGGCTCGGCCGTGATCAAGGGCCAGGCCACCGAGGTGATCGACGTCGGCCACTTCCTGCCGATGGCGTTTGCCGACTGGTTCTCGCGCAAGGAGATGCGCCCCTCGGCAAGTTCGCAATCCGTGCTGCTGGTCGATGACAGTGCCTTCTTCCGCAACATGCTGGCGCCGGTGCTGAAGGCCGCCGGCTACAAGGTGCGGACCGCGCCGAACGCGCAGGAGGGGCTTGCCGTGCTGCGTTCGGGGCAGGCCTTCGACGTCGTGCTGACCGACATCGAGATGCCCGAGATGAACGGCTTCGAGTTCGCCGAAAGCATCCGTTCCGACAACAATCTGACCGGGCTGCCGATCATCGCGCTGTCGGCGATGGTGTCGCCGGCGGCGATCGAGCGCGGCCGGCAGGCCGGCTTCCACGATTATGTCGCCAAGTTCGACCGTCCCGGCCTGATCGCGGCGCTGAAGGAACAGACCGCCGAACTGCGCCGGGCGGCTTAAGGAACTGTCATGATGACCAGCAAGACCGAGACAAGCGAAGGCGCGATGGTCGAATACGTCACCGCCGTGATCGGCGGCCAGCTGTTCGGGCTGCCGATCTCGCGGGTGCAGGACGTGTTCATGCCGGAGCGGCTGACGCGGGTGCCGCTGTCATCCGCCGAGATCGCCGGCGTGCTCAATCTGCGCGGCCGCATCGTCACCGTGGTCGACATGCGCGCCCGGCTCGGGCTGCCGAAGGCCGATGACGGCAAGCCGCCGATGGCGGTCGGTGTCGACCTGCGCGGGGAATCCTATGGCCTCCTGATCGACCAGATCGGCGAGGTGCTGCGGCTGCCCGACGACGGCTGCGAGGAAAACCCCGTCAACCTCGATCCCCGCATGGCCAAGCTCGCCGGCGGGGTCCACCGCCTCGACGGTCAGCTCATGGTCGTCCTCGACGTCGATCGCGTACTCGAATTGATGCCC